>SFJB01000035.1 GCA_004555145.1 Bacteroidales bacterium
GAGCATAAGGTTGATAGGAAGCGGGGTATCAAAAAAATGACGGAAGCTGGCAATTGAAGATACCACGCACCCGCCATCGTCATTCGAGCCAAGTCCATAGACAATATCCCTGTCCGTGCCGGGATCGTGGGGATCACGCGTGTACGAGTCCGCCGCGGGTACGGTGTCTATATGGGCATCCAGCGCCAGAGTGCGCTTCCCGGGATCGAAGCGGGAGCTCAGACAGACTAGGTTGTTTCCGATGCGACGGGGATCCATGCCACGCTCTTCCAGCCAGCGCTGGAGAAAGTCGGCGCATTCCTTCTCCCCGAAAGAAGGGGAAGGAATCCTTACCAGGGAACGCAGCAAATCAATATATGGAACGCAATTCATATCAATCCAATCACTTGCATATCCTTGTACCCGAGTCCTCAAGAAGTGCGTCCGAATTCTTGATTACAACTTCGCAGCTGCCTTCGTCAAGAGCCTTGAAAGCATTTTCTATCTTCGGAAGCATTCCGTCCGCAATCACTCCTTCAGCCTTGAGCTCTTCGAATTTTTCTCTGTCAATCAGGGGTATTACGCTCGCGTCGTCAAATTTGTCGTAAAGTACGCCATTTTTTTCGAAACAATAATAAAGTTTCGCAGATAATGCCGAAGAAACTGCTGACGCGACAGTGTCGGCATTGGTGTTCAGCAGCTGCCCGGAGCCGTCGTGGTTGATTGCGCAGAGCACGGGAACCAGTCCCCGTGAGCATAGTAGCTCCAGCAGCGGAGCATTCACGCTCTCCTTCTTCACGTCGCCTACAAAGCCATAGTCCAGCTTTGTCTGCCCGTCGGAGAGCGTCCTCGGAGCCCTTCTGCTTGCCTTGATGACATTTCCGTCACATCCGCTCATACCTATGGCATTGCATTCTTCGGACTGGAGCAGGGCGGTGATGTGTTTGTTGCACCAGCCTGCATAAACCATTGTCACAACGCGCAGACTTTCTGCGTCGGTGACTCTGCGGCCTTCCACCATACGGCTTTCTATCCCCAGTTCACCCAGCATACGGCTGGCCATTACGCCTCCGCCGTGGATGAGAACCTTAGGCCCATCCAGCTTGGCGAAGTCGTGGCAGAAAGCCCTCAGGGCCTGTTCATTGTCCACAACGTTGCCGCCTATCTTCACTACGGTAATCATAGACTTTTCAGCATCATCTTCATCACTGTCTGGGCCGAAACCACGCGGTTTGCAGCCTCGGGGATAACCAGGGATCTCGGGCTCTCTATAACTTCGTCGCTGACTATCATATTCCTTCTCACCGGGAGGCAGTGCATGAAGAAGGCGTTGTCGGTGAGCGCCATCTTTTCGGATGTCACCGTCCAACTGAGGTCGCGGCTCAGTACCTGACCGTAATTCGGATCGCCGTATGCCGCCCAGTTCTTGGCATACACAAAATCCGCACCTCTGAGGGCTTCGTCCTGGTCGTGGGTGACTCTTGCCCTTCCGACGAACTCAGGGGCAAGGTCGTAGCCTTCAGGATTGGCTATGACGAAATCGTAGTCAGTCATATTGATGCCCTCTGCAAACGAGTTGGGAACAGCCTGGGGCAGGGCCTTGGGATGCGGGGCCCAGGTGAGTACTACCTTAGGACGCTTCCTGGTCTTATGCTCCTCTATGGTGAGTATGTCGGCAAAGGTCTGCAAAGGATGCCTTGTGGCTGCTTCCATACTGAAGACCGGCTTCCCTGAATATTTGATGAATTGATTGAGTATCACCTCATTGTAATCGTCTTCCTTGCTTTCGAAACGGGCAAAGGAACGCACGCCTATAAGGTCGCAGTAGCTTCCCATCACGGGAATCGCTTCCAGCAGATGTTCGCTCTTGTCTCCGTCCATCACCACGCCTCTCTCGGTCTCCAGCTTCCATGCGCCCTGGTTGACATCAAGCACGATTACGTTCATACCCAGATTGAGCGCCGCCTTCTGCGTACTCAGTCTGGTGCGGAGGCTGTTGTTGAAGAAGACCATAAGCAGGGTTTTGTTGCGTCCCAGCTCCTGATCGGCGAAAGGATTGGCCTTCACATATTTTGCTTCTTCTATGGCTTTATTGATGTCTCCAAGCTGGAGTATGGATGTAAATTCGCGCATATCTTATTGATTTGTAAGTTCTTTCCAAGCTGCTACAAAGCTTTCGGCTGTTTCGGGGCTTATGGTGAGCGAAGGCAGGAGGCGTATGACTGATGCGCCGGCAGCTCCCGTGAAGAAATGCTTTTCGAAGAGCAGCCTGTCCCTGAGACCTATGAACTCCGGCTTGAGCTCCAGTCCTATCATAAGACCACGGCCACGGAATTCACGGATGGCGGCATCGCCCCTGAAGGCCTGTGCAAAGTATTCACCGATTCTGGCGGCGTTCTCCACGAGCCTCTGCTGCTCTATCACGTCGAGCACGGCAAGTGCTGCCGTGCAGGCAAGGTGGTTGCCTCCGAAGGTGGTGCCGAGCATTCCGTACTCCGCCTTGATGTCAGGGGAGATGAGTACGCCCCCAATAGGGAAACCGTTGCCCATACCCTTGGCTGTGGTGATTATGTCGGGACGCACGCCCGAGTATTGGTGGGCGAAAAACCTACCGCTGCGTCCGTAACCTGACTGGATTTCGTCAAGTATCAGCTTGCTTCCGTATTTGTCGCAGAGAGCCCGGAGTCCGCACAGGAAAGTGTCCTCAGGCACGAATATGCCCGCAACTCCCTGTATGCCCTCGATCATCGCCGCTGCGTATGTGCCGCTGGAAAGCTCGCGCTCAGCGGCTTCCAGGTCATTCAGGGGGATGAAAGTGATTTTGTCGCTTTCGTTGAAAGGGGCACGCAGCCGGGGATTGTCAGTGGCGGCTACGGCTCCGCTGGTCCTGCCGTGGAAGGCTTTGCTGAATGCAAGGATGCGGCTTCGTCCTGTGGCAAACGATGCCAGTTTCATCGCGTTCTCGTTGGCCTCGGCACCGCTGTTGCAGAGGAAAAGCTTGTAGTCCGGGTAGCCGCTGATTCTGCTCAGCCTGCGTGCAAGCTCCTGCTGGAGCGAGTTCTGCACGGCATTGGAGTAGAAGCCCAGGCGTTGGAGCTGTTTGCTCAGCATCTCCACGTAATGAGGGTGGCAGTGGCCTATGCTGATGACGGCGTGGCCTCCGTACAGGTCTGTGTATTCGACCCCGTCCTTGTCCCAGAGCTTGGTGTCCAGACCCTTAACGGGCTCTATGTCCCAAAGCTTATATACTTCAAATAAATTCATTGTCAATATTTTAGAAGGCGCTGGCCTTGAGATTCAGTCCGAGTTTCTCATCGAGCCCGAACATAAGGTTCATATTCTGCACTGCCTGTCCTGAAGCTCCCTTGAGCAGGTTGTCTATCACTGAACTGATGACAAGCTTGCCTGAGTGCTTTTCCACGCTGAGCAGGCATTTGTTGGTGTTTACTACGTCCTTGAGGTCTACGGGGCGCTCGACTACGTGTGTGAAGGCTGCGTCGGAATAGTAGCCTTTGTAGAGTTCCAATGCATCCTGCTGCCCTAGAGGGAAGTCGCAATGCACGCTTGCGAATATGCCTCGGGAGAAGTCACCTCGCATAGGGACAAAATTGATGTCTCCGACAGGGGAGCCCTGAAGCAGTTCCAGATCCCTGCGTATTTCTTTAAGGTGTTGATGCTCAAATACTTTATATACGGATATATTGTCGTTGCGCCAGCTGAAGTGGGTGCTTGGACCGGGCTTTACCCCTGCGCCTGTCGAACCGGTGATGGCGGTGACGTTGATCTCTGTTCCCAGCAGTCCCGCATCCGCAAGAGGGAGCAGTGCAAGTTGGATTGCCGTGGCGAAACATCCAGGATTGGCAAGAAGGGAAGCCTTGCGGATTCTGTCCCTCTGCAGCTCCGGAAGTCCATATACATAACCTTCGCTTTCGTCCCGAAAATCCTGGGCGAGGTCTATCACCTTCAATTTTTCAGGACGCCTGTTCGCGTCCCAGAACTCCCTGCTCTTGCCGTGGGCTGAACAGAGGAACAGAAGGTCTATGTCATCAAGATTGAAGGAGGAGCAGAAGCGCAGCTCGGTGTCTCCCACCATTCCGCTGTGGACTTCATACAGCTTGTTGCCGGCATTGCTCTCCGAGTGCACGAACACTATCTCCACTCCGGGATGGAAAACGAGCAGGCGCAGGAGTTCGCCTGCTGTGTAGCCAGCTCCTCCCACTATGCCCACGCGGATTTTCCTTGGTGCCGTGTCTTTAGATCTGTTCTTCCTTGTGCTTGCCATAATATACCCTGAGTGGTGTGGACATCAGTTTTATGAAGCCCTTCGCTTCTTCGGCGCTCCAGCCCTTCTGGGTTTCGCCGTACTCTCCGAGCTTGGATTTCACCAGGTCATCCGGGGAATCAACGCCTACGGTAGAGAAGCTGTAAGGTCGCAGTTCGAGGGTGACGGTGCCGTTAACGTTGCGCTGGCTGCTTTCGAGCATGGCCTCAATGTCGCGCATCACCGGTTCGAGGTACTGGCTCTCGTGGAGGAACATGCCGTACCAGTTGGCTACCTGGTCCTTCCAGTATTGCTGCCACTTGGACAGGGTAAACTTTTCCAGGAACTTGTGGGCTCCTATGATCAGCATTGGGGCTGCGGCTTCGAAGCCTACCCTTCCCTTGATGCCGACTATGGTGTCACCCACGTGCATATCACGTCCAATTCCGTATGCCGCTCCTATCCTCTCCACTTCCTGAATTGCCGCTATGCCGTCGTCATAGTGCTTGCCGTTGACCGAAGTGAGCACTCCCTTCTCGAATCCCAGGCTCAGGATTTCGCTCCCGCTTTTCTGCACCTGCTTGAGGTATGCGCTCTCCGGCAGACCACGGGTGGAGTCGAGGATCTCGCCACCGCAGATCGAGGTGCCCCAGATGCCAACGTTATAGGAGTACTTGAGTTTTGCAAAATCGGCTTTGAAACCATGCGCATTGAGGTAATCCACCTCCTCCTTGCGGCTGAGATTGCCGTCGCGGGTGAGGGTGATGATTTCCATATCGGGGCACATTACGAGGAAGGTCATATCAAAACGGACCTGGTCGTTGCCGGCACCGGTGGAACCGTGGGCAATGGCGTCAGCGCCAATTTCGTTGGCGTAGCGGGCTATAGCCATTCCCTGGAAAATGCGCTCTGAAGACACTGAAATGGGGTAGGTTCCGTTTCGCAACACGTTGCCGTAAATCATATACTTCAAGCTCTTCTCGTAGTATTCCTTTGTCACGTCGAGAGTTACGTATTTGGTGGCGCCCAGCTTGTAGGCGTTCTCCTCGTTGGTCCTGAGCTGCTCCTCGCTGAAGCCGCCCGTATTGGCGCAGGCCGCGTGGACCTCATATCCCTTTTCCTTTGCGAGATACATCACGGTGTAGGATGTATCCAGACCGCCGCTGAACGCGACGACAACTTTTTTCTTGCTCATATATTCTTTTTTATTCTTCCGGCTGATGGATTTCCAAATGCTCCTTAGGGTCGTAGAGCAGGCCTGTGCAAATGCACATCTTGTAGTCGTGGCTCTGGAGTATGTCGAAATGGCGGCATCCTTCGCAGCCTTTCCAGAATTCGGGGTCATCGGTAAGTTCGGTGAACGGCACCGGACGGAAACCAAATTCGTAGTTCATCTTCATCACTGCGGCACCCGTGGTGATGGAGAAGATCTTTGCATCCGGGAAGAGCCTTCGGGAAAGGAGGAAGGTTTGCTCCTTGATGCGTTTCGCAATGCCCATACCGCGGAATGCGTGGGCAACGATGAGGCCAGAATTGGCTACGAAGCTTTTTCCGCCCCAGGACTCTATATAGGAAAATCCGGCGAAACGACCGTCCTCGGAAACGGCTATCACAGCCTTTCCGGCCCTTATTTTTTCGCAGATGTACTCCGGAGTTCGCTTGGCAATGCCAGTCTTGCGTTCAAGGGAGCTGCTGTAGATTTCATCGCAGATTTCCTCTGCGAATCTTGTGTGGCACTCTTCTGCCACCATTACATTGATTTCCATCACGTCAATACACTAAAAACGATGCAATTTAACTATATTTGCGGAGAAATCAAAGAATTGAAGTTACACGGATGCAAAATTGACACGATGACGCTTATATGAGGACAGGGATTATAGTTGCAATGCAGAGCGAATTGGAATCGTGCAAAAGGGCAGGCTTTGGTACCGTGACCCTTTCAGGAATAGGGAAAGTGAATGCTGCGCGTGCAGCTACCGAGCTGATACTGAGCGGAAAAGTGGAATGTATCATCAACTCGGGCTGTGCTGGAGGTCTGAGCCCGGAGCTGGGACTCGGTGACCTGGTAATAGCTGAGCGATGCGCCTGGCACGATGTATGGTGCGGGGAGCCCAACGAGCCCGGGACTGTGCAGGGCTGTCCGCGGTACTTCGAAGCCGACCGGCAGCTGCTGGAGACTGCGCAACGCCTGTGCCTGGATCCGGAGTCTTTCCGGGGCAGTACCCATTGCGGTCTGGTGTGCAGCGGAGACCAGTTCTTCATAAGTATGGAAGAGGATATGCGCATACGCGGCCTTTATCCTGAAGTCCTTGCCTGCGATATGGAGTCAGCTGCAGTGGCGCAGGTGTGCAGGCATTACGGGGTGCCTTTTCTGAGTTTCAGGATAATCAGCGACGTGCACCTGAACGCAGAGGGGCAGAAAGAAAGCTACGCAGCTTTCTGGAACGGGATTTCAGACTGCTCTTTCGGCTTCCTGAAACGTCTGGTAGAGAGTTTATAGCGGTATTGCAGGGAAAATTGGAGTTCCGATTTCCTCTTTATGGAATCTCTGGAATATGCTGTCCATGAGGCTCTGAACCATATTCCGTGTGCACTTCCAAGACTGATGGCAGAATAGCTCGATACAGCATACCCTTTTCCATAATATGCGGGTATTGTAAAATTGCCCGGAGCGTTTCTTTCGTAACAGTATATCCTTCCGTCCCAGTCCTTTATGTCAAAAAGGATGAATCTCAGGTAAGTCTTCAACAGCCTGGATATATGAGCAGCTTCGCAATAGCCCAGCAAACCCAAGTGTTCCATATACGAAGCGTCTGCCCTTACATTCAACTGAAAAGGAACTTTTGAGTAGTTGAGATCCAGGCGCAATTCTGTTTTGATTTTCTTCTGATCGGGGAATAATCCTGATACCGACAGTCTCGCCTTGGGGGTGAGCCCGCTATTTCCAAGTGGGGACGGGCTTTTCCATTCCAGGAGATATTTTATCTTCTTCTTTCCCTTGTACTCATTTTTGGAAAAATCAATACTGCTCATAAGCGCATTCGTCCCTATTCCCATAGCTATGCCGCTGTACTCACAGTGTGAAGTAGCATAATACCTCCCTGTAAGAGCCAGACTGAGTCCGTACTTCGGGGTCCATATTGCTCCTGTGACAGCCGCAGGTCCCTTGCTGAAGTGGATTGCGTATTCTCCGAACAGGGCGAGGGAGGGGAGAGACCAGCGGAAATCCGCCGAGGCCGATTCAAGATTTGCAGTAATTCCGCAACTTAAGCTTTTACTGTTGTGATTTACGTTGAAAATCAATTCTTTACTCAAATACGACCAGCCCAGGTTGATTTCTGTTTTTCCTAAGCTGGCACTGCTCGCAAGTCCGCACATTTCTGCCCCTGCAGCAGAAGTGGGCGAGAGTCCGCTGCCGCTAAGTGAAAAAGCTGAGATCGAAGAAAATGACTTTAGCCTGAAACCAGTCCAACTCACAAGCCCCTGTCCGAACCTGGCGTTGAAGTGGCCTGCAATGAACTTGATGGGCAAGCGGCGGCTGTAATGGCAGATGCTGAGTGTTCCCGGAAAACTCATCTTCTCGCTGAAGCTGCTGCGCATATTCCACTTCAGCGAACTGCGCTCCGCGTATTGCAGGTCCAACTTGAAACCGCATTTATTTCGCATATCCGGTGGAGAAGGGTAGTCCAGATCCGTCTTTGGAAGCAGGGACAATGCTGAGGAGGCAGTGATGCTGCATTCCAGGTTTTTGCCTCTGCTGGTTCCCAGGGCCGCATCCGAGTCCAGACTGACGAAGTGCCTCAATGCTTCCGCCATAGTCTTGCCTATGCCGTCCACAAATGCGAGTTCATTGAAGGAGAGTATGTCCCCGCTACGTCTGCGGTAATCATCTATCGATGCTGCCTGATATGCTGAGAACAGGCCACAACTGCGCAAGCGCGAGAGGCTGACCCGGTTCAGATACAATGGATGTTCGTTCAGCTCGCGGTAGAAATCAAGGCTTTCCTCGGACAGTTCCTCTATGCAGGATGCTCCGCTTAGGCTCAATACGGCATCGTCAAAATCTGGAAGCTGCAATAGCAGCATAAGTAGAAGAAGTGTTTTCATAATCAACAAGTTTAAGAGTTTCAGTTGTTATGGGCAAAAGTAATTATTTGCCTATAGAATTACAATAGGGAAGGGGAGCTGAATAAGAAAAAGGTGGCTGAATCTGAGATCCAACCACCCGAAATTATATATGCTGAAGTCAGCTTATGCTGTGACCTTTTCCATCAGGGCGAGTACGCGACGACGGTTCTCTTCAATTTCAGCTCCGTCACCTATGACTTCATTATACTTTCCCTGCTTCTTGTAATACTCGATAAGCGGTTCAGTCTGAGCGTGATAGGTGCGTATGCGATTGTTGATGGTCTCTTCCGATGCATCGTCTGCACGGCCTTCGATGGCAGCACGGTGGGCAATGCGCTTACGGATAAGATCGTCAGGAATCATAATTGAGACTACAGCAGTCACAGCCTCGCCTCTCTTTTCAAGAATGGCGTCAAGGTCAGCCGCCTGTGAGAGGTTGCGTGGAAAGCCGTCAAGAAGGAAGCCGTCAACTCCCTTGATGTTGTCGAAAGCGGACTCTATCATACCTTCAACAACTGAATCCGGCACAAGGGCTCCGGCCTCAATGAGGGCCTTGGCCTGTTTGCCGAGTTCGCTCCCTGCAGCAATCTCCGCGCGGAGAAGTTCACCGGTAGAGAGGTGCTTGAGATTGTACTTTTCTGCTATTACTGTGGCGTGAGTGCCTTTGCCGGCTCCCGGAGGGCCAAAGAGAATATAATACTTCATCTTCCTAATTTATTGTTTTTCAGTCTATTCGTCAATAACATAAATATCCTTGCTGTTGCGCCCTAACTCGTCGTAGTCAAGACCGAAGCCGAGAATGAAGGCATTTGGAATTTCTTTGCCGACATAGTCGATCTTGTCAGGTTTGTCATACACTTCAGGCTTGAGCAGCATGGTGCAGATTCTCACGTCCTTGGCTCCCTTTGCAAGAAGCATCTCCTTCAGGGCAGTGATGGTGTTGCCCGTGTCAACTATGTCTTCACAGATTATCACACGTCGTCCGGTGATGTCTGCGGTGAGACCTAGTATGTTGAGCACCGTTCCCGTGGATTTCGTACCCTGATAGGATGAGAGCTTGATGGAAACCAGCTCGCAGTTGAAGTCAAGCCTCTGCAGGAGTTCGCCGGTGAACACTATGGCTCCGTTGAGCACGCAGAGTACAACCGGAACGTCTTCGCAATCCTTGAAGTCATTGTTGACCTTGGCCGCAACCTTGTCAATGCAGGCAATGATTTCATCGTGAGAGATGAAAGGCCTGAAGGTCTTGTCGTGGACTTTGATAATATCTTTCATCTTTTCTTTTAAACCGGCAGGAGGATGGAGGTAAGGAGGGCGAGGATGGCGTAGAACTCAGGAAGGGCGGCGTAAATGAGGGTGTTGACCATTACGTTGTGTCCCTGGCTTACACCTACGATACCGTTTGCACAAACCTGACCCTGGCGTATTGCGGAGATGAGGCAGACGATACCTACGCTGATGCCGATGCCGAAATAGAGAGGACCTGCAGCAGCGATATCCTTGCTTCTCCAGAGGATGAAGGCGAGGAAACCGTAAAGACCCTGTGTTGCAGGCAGGGCGGAGAGAATCATATAGGTGGAAGATTTCTCCGGGGCTTTCTTCAGTGCTCCTTCAGCTGCGTTGCCGGCGATGGTTGTGCCGATTGCTGAACCGATTGCTGCTAGACCGAACATAAGTCCGAGTCCGAGATAACCGAGAATTACATTAAGCATAATTTGATGATTTTATTAGTTTTACTTATTTTCTGACAGGGTTGTATTCCACGCCCTGACCCTCATAACCGGCATTCTTGAAGAACTCCACGAAGTTCAGACGCAAAGGATGCACGAAGGCGCCCAGAGCGCAGAGGCCGAGGTTGAGGACGTGACCGACCAACAGTATCAATACGAATGGAATCCATTGCCAGGTAGGATCAGTCCCTTTCACCATATCGGCAATGAGATTGAAAGTCTGTCCAAGCATACCGCCGGACAGTCCGAGAGCATAAAGACGCACGTAGCTAAGTACGTCACCCATCAGGCCTGAAGCCATATTGTATGTGTCCCAGAGGCCTGAGCCTATGTTGATCAGTGGATTGCGTCCCCATTTGTTGAAGATGAAAATGCCGAGGGCGGAAATGGCGCCTATGCCTATGAGAAGGAACTTCATCGCAGTTTCCGAAATGAGTCCGCTGAGACCTATGCTGAGACCGATGACGGAACCAACAATGAGCAAAGTCCATCCCAGAGTGCCAAGACTGTGTTTGAAACCGTTTCGTTTTACCGCCCAGACTGCCTTGGTGAGCATGGCCAGGCAAATATGAAGCACCCCGATTCCCAGGGAGAGAACCATCTGCTTGGAGTATAGTGCGCCTCCTACAGACATGTCCCCGACTATCATAATCTTCTTGAGTCCAGCAGGCACCCAAGCGGCTTCGTAGAGATTGATTCCGAAGAATGTGCCCATTATCAGTCCCACTGCAACAGTGCCTGCACCAAGGGTTACAATTAGGCTCCACATTTCCGCAAGACCGCCCTTGCGTCCCTTGAGAGCAAGACCAATGCCTATGAGCAGAATGCCATAGCCTGCATCACCCATACATATAGCAAAGAACAGCAGATATAAGATGCTAAGGAAGAAGCTAGGGTCAAATTCATTGTAGACCGGCATACCGTACATTCTGGTGAAGGTCTCGAATTGACGCACGAAGGCATTGTTCTTCAACTTGATAGGCGGATTGTCTTCTGCTGTGGCTTCCTCCTTCAGGTAGTAGATGTCCATTCTGTCGAGTGCCTCGCAGAGCTTCTCTGCATTTTCCCTAGGGGCAAAGCCCTCGAAGAGTACAAGGCTTCCTTCAGCTGCCGACTTGGCTGTGGCGCCTGCAAGGTAGAGACTGAGCTCAGAACATTTCTTGTCTATAAGATCCTGAAGCAGAGGAATTTCTCCTTTGCGGGACGAAAGCTCGGCACTGTGTTGGTCAAGTTGGGACTTCAGCCCGGCAATTTCCTCCTCCAACTCTGCGCAATCCTTGGCAGGAAGAGCGATTTCCTTGAGAGGGAAGTCTTTGGCATCCCCTGCAACAGCGAAATAGAGCTTGTTCTTGTCTTCACTGATGATTTCCAGGGCATAGCTTTCATTCCACTCCGGGCAGAAGGCCTTCCTGCTGCAGGAGTAGAGCCTTATGCCGAAACGCTTGATGGCTTCACGGTCGAAACTGCCCCAAGGCCGGACCTCGCTGAGATTCCTGCCGAGTTCGGCGATTCTAGTCTTCAGCGTTTCGCTGAGCTTATCTGAACAGTTCTGGATTTCCCTAATCTGTCCTTTCAAGGCCTCCATCTCGCTTACTATGGAACCTGAAACCTCGTCTATGGCCTTTGAGGAGCGCTTGATGTCCACGACTCCCAGCTCCTGAATCTCATCCAGGAACCTGTCCCTGTCCCCACTCAGGAGGATGAAGGAATATTTGTCCATCAAAGTAATCATTGTTCTGCCTCCTCTTCTTCCTGGTGACGTGTCTTCACTATTTTTGAAGATGCCTTGGAAAGGTTCTCTTCATCTTCCATATAGCGCTTGATTTTCCTTATCGCTTCCTGGTACCCAGGTATCTGCACCTTTTCGTAGAGGTTGACCTTCTGGGTAGTCTTCTTTCTGTTGTATTCCAGGATGCTGCGTTTCTGTTCGTATATCTCTGACTCTATTCCCAGACGTGTGAGCTCCTTGAGTATCGCCACTCCGTCGGCGTACCACGCCGGCTTGGTGAAAGCGTTGAACTCCTTGAGCCGGTAGTGTATCTCCCCAAGCTTAGGGGTCTTGACTCCAGCCACCTTCACGGTAAGCAGATCCACGTCCGAAATTGTGATGAGCCCGGGCTCGAACTCGTTCCACAACGCGGCAAGGTAATCATACCTGGCTATGGCCTCTTCAAGCTCCTTCTGCAACCTGATGGATTCGGCCTTGGCAGTCTGCACGCTTGAACGCAGGGCTGACTCCTTGTTCTTCAAGGTAGGCAGGGCGTTCTGACGCACTTTCAGCTGCTTGCCGAGATTCGTCAGGGACGTTTTGTTATATTGAAACTTGATTGCCACGATATATTATTTCTTCCAGTATTTGTCTATGAGTGCCTGTTTGATGCCTGTTTCAGCCGGAGAGAAGTATTTTGCGAATATTTCCCAAGCCGTGTCGAGCATCTCTTCAATACCTATGTTGACATCGATGGAAAGCAGCCTGGTCGCATATTCCTTTGCGTAGTCCAGACAGCGCAGGTCGTAGTCCGAAAGGTCGAAACCGTTCTCCATCTTTGTTTTTGCGTTCTGTGCGTCGGCGTATAGACGTACGCCTGCGTTCATCACCTGGGAATGGTCTTCCCTGGCGGCGCGCAGGAAGAGCTGGCCCTCGGTGATGTATCCGGTGTTGTCAGGGATGGCATGAGTGATGTCGCCATCGTTGAGTGTTGTCACGGCAATGATGGTGATGGACCCGCCGTCCGGCAGCTGTACAGCCTTCTCGTAAATCTTGGCGAGGTCGGAGTAGAGCGAACCCGGCATTGAATCCTTGGACGGAATCTGGTCCATACGGTTGGAGACGATGGACAGTGCGTCCGCATACAGGGTCATATCAGTGAGCAGCACGAGCACTTTCTCATTCTTGTCCACGGCAAAGTACTCCGCCGCGCATAGTGCCATATCCGGGATGAGAAGTCGCTCCACAGGCGGCTCCTCGGTCGTATTCACAAAGGATACGATTTTGTCAAGGGCACCGGCGGACTCGAACTCGTTGCGGAAGAAGAGGTAGTCGTCATTGGACAGACCCATACCTCCCAGGATGATCTTGTCCACATCTGCGCGAAGGGCCACGTCAGCCATCACCTTGTTATACGGCTGGTCAGGGTCGGCGAAGAATGGAATCTTCTGACCGGATACGAGGGTATTGTTAAGGTCTATGCCGGCAATACCGGTAGGAATGAGTTCCGAAGGCTGGCGACGCTTGTATGGATTTACGGAAGGTCCGCCGACCTCCCTTTCCTCTCCGTCCACCTCAGGGCCGCCGTCGATAGGCTTGCCGTAGGCGTTGAAGAAACGTCCGGAGAGCTGTTCGCTTACCTTCAGGGTAGGAGGGGCTCCGAGGAAGGAGACCTCCGCATCGGTAGGCACGCCTTCGGTACCGGAGAATACCTGCAGGGTGACGAGGTCGCCCTTGGTCTTTACTATCTGGGCGAGTTTCCCGCCCACTGTTGCAAGCTCGTCATTGGCGACACCGCTGGCATTGAGGGATACGGTCGCCTTGGTAATGGCCTGGAGCTTGGTGTATGTGCGTTTGTATGCTTTGACTGCCATATTACGAAATCATTTTGTCCAGCTCTTGCCGGTACTCGTTGAACTTCTCGCCTCCGAACTCGGAATAGTTCATCTGGCGGAGTATGTTGATCATCTGCTTGAAGAAGGAACGGCAGTCTTCGAAACTGTCGAAGCTGAACTCGTGGTCGCAGATGTCTATGAGCAGGTCGAGCATATATTTCTGCCTCTCCATAGGGCAGAGTGCATCGATGGCATCGAAGGCATCCTGCTGGAGGAAGGCGAAATCTATTAGCTCTGATTTCCAGAATGCCTCGTGATAACTCATTGGAACGCCGTCGTCTCCAAGGATGTTGATCTGGTCGGACATCTCCTTGCCCCTGCGGACTATATTCTTGGCTTTGAGTACTTTATCCACCCAACCATGCTCGATTTTTTCATCGAGGTAGGAGATGATTTCAGGGTATTCGAGGTATTTGGAGTAAGAGTCTATAGGATTGACAGAAGGGTAGCGCTTCTGGTCGGCCCTGTTTTGTTCGAGGGCATAGAAGCAGCGCGCCGCCTTTTTGGTGGATTCGGTCACAGGCTCCTTGAGATTTCCGCCGGCAGGGGACACGGTGCCGATGAAGGTGATGGCACCGGTAGTACCGTTTCTGAGTTCAACCATTCCGGCCCTGGCGTAGAAATTGGCAATAATGGCGGAGAGGTCCACAGGGAAGGCGTCCGCACCAGGAAGTTCCTCCATGCGGTTGGACATTTCCCTGAGGGCCTGTGCCCAGCGGGAAGTGGAGTCCGCGAGCAGCAGACACCTGAGTCCCATTGCGCGGTAGTACTCGCATATCGTCATCGCCGTGTACACGGATGCTTCGCGGGCTGCGACCGGCATATTCGAGGTGTTGCATATGATGGTGGTGCGCTCCATCAGGTGCCTTCCGGTGTGAGGGTCTATGAGTTCAGGGAACTCGGTGAAGATTTCCACCACCTCGTTGGCACGTTCGCCGCAGGCGGCCATCACTATGACATCTGCCTCACCCTGCTTGGCGATGGCGTGCTGCAGCACGGTCTTGCCGCAGCCGAACGGACCCGGGATGAATCCCGTGCCGCCCTCTGCTATAGGATTGAAGCTGTCGATGACGCGTACGCCTGTCTCCATGATCTTTGCCGGTCTCGGCTTGCGCTCGTAGGCCTTTACCGCAACTTTCACAGGCCAGCGCTGCACCATGGTCACGTTCACATCCTCACCCTTTGAATCGGTGAGTGTGGCGATTACGGTGTCGATGTTGTAGCTGCCTGCCGGAGCCAGTTTCTTGACCGTATATTCTCCCTTGAATGAGAACGGGACCATAATTTTGTGAGGAAGCCAGCCCTCCTTGACTTCGCCGAGCCAGGATGCGGCCTCCACCTTGTCGCCGACTTTTGCCAGCGGGGTGTAGTCCCAGAGTTTCTCGTGATCGAGCGGGTCAGTGTATTCGCCTCTCTTGAGGAATACCCCGTCCATGGTGGTGAGGTCGTTCTGAAGTCCGTCATAGACGCTGGACAGGAGTCCAGGTCCGAGCGTGGCCTCGAGCATCTTGCCGAGGAACACTACCTCGCATCCGTTCTTCAGACCTCGGGTGCTTTCGAAAACCTGCACGGAAGCCTTGTCTCCATTCACCTTGATGACCTCCGCGAGGAGATTGGTGTCTCCGAGCACAATGTGGCAGAGCTCATTTTCGGCCACAGGTCCGTCCACGGTCACCGTAACAAGGTTGGACACTATTCCGCTTACCTTTCCTTTAGTCTGCATATTTATTTCTGTTTTTTGTTGTCATATGTGGCTCTGATATCCGTCACCATACGGCGGAAGAGTTCCGCTCCTGTCTGAGGATCGAGCTTGTCCCATCTGTCGATGATCTTCAGTTTCGCCGTGAAGGCCAGAATGGCGTCGATGTCGAAGAAGTCGTGGACCGTTGACTCCTCGATGTGGTTCCACATCAAGAGGTCAAGGCCCCTCTCCCTGGCGATAATGTCGTTGCCTGCAAGTACGGCCTCCACTTCCTCCTTCTGCTCGAAATCCCTGTCTTCCAACTCTTCCAGAATAAGGGTGTCCTTCCCCTCGGGACGTCCAAGCGCTGCATTGAGGTACTCCACGCGGGTGTTGCGAAGCTGAAGGTCGAAGAGGAAATGACTGCGGAGGAAACTGCTCGGACTCTTGAAAGCCCTGCGGTAAAGAGAGGCGTCAAGCTTGTCGGGATTGTATGATTCCAGCAGCAGTTCCATCATCCTGTCATCTCTGTCTGACAGCTGGGAGCGGATTTCTTCTATTACGCAGGAGGCATCAACGCTGCCGCCGGCCCTCTCGTCCAGCTTGATGAGGGGCAGGGAAGCAATGATGTATTCGTAATTGTTCATTTAACCGAAGAGGAGCTTTCTTGTGACAGGTCTGAGATATTCGCTGATGAGCTCCCTGAAGGTCTCATCGCTGAAGCTGACATACCAGCTTCCGTCTTTAGGTCCGATGGTGAAACCGCCTGAAATCTTCTTGGAGAAGGATGCCTCGACCTTCTTGCCCAGGGTCTTCGTAAGCTCGGAAGCTACCCACGGCTCCAACTTGTTCCTGAGATCCTCGGGAAGTACGAGACTGAGGTCCTCGGATGCTTCTGCGTCGAAATGGGCTGCCACGCTCCTGATCACTTCCTTGACAAGATCTTCGTCCTTCAGAGCAGTTGACACCTTGTCTGCACAAATCGAGTTGAGAAGGAGGTCCTCTATGTCCTTCCTGGTAGCCTGGAGACTCTGCTCCGAAGCCATTCTGATGTCGGATTCAGCCTTGCTCCTGAGCTTTTCGGCATTCTCTGCGGCTTCCTTTACGATAGTCTCGGCTTCGCGCCTGGCCGCTGCTAGAATATCCTCAGCCTCCTTTCGGGCGTTTGCCAGAAGAAGTTCACCTTCCTCCCTGCCCTTCGACAGGCCTTCGTTGTAAAGCCTGTCCGTAAGTTCCTTTAATTTATTGGACATATGTCAATTTGTTATTAGTCTTGGAATTCAGTTTTTATCCTTACAAATCTAAACAAATTTCAATCCAAAATCAAGATAAACGGCATAAAAAACAACAAAGTCCCGCTGAATGGCGAGACTTTGCTGTTTATTTATGAGATTTCGGAAAATCAACCGAGGAATCCGAGCAGAATTCCGGCTGCAACCGCAGACCCGATGACGCCGGCGACATTCGGTGCCATAGCGTGGGTAAGAAGGTGGTTGCCCGGGTCAGCTTCCAGACCGACGCTTTCCGATACGCGGGCGGCGTCAGGCACGGCAGACACTCCGGCATTGCCGATGAGCGGATTGATCTTCTTTCCTTCAGGAAGGAAGAGGTTCATAAGTTTCACAAAGCATACGCCGCAGAAAGTGGCGATGACGAATGAGAGCAGGCCAAGGCCGAAAATCTTCACGGAGTTGCCGGTGAGGAACACGTCAGCCTGGGTGGATGCTCCTACGGTGACACCGATGAGGGTGGTCACAACGTCGATGAGAGGTCCACTGGCGGTGGTTGCGAGGCGCTTGGTCACGCCGCTCTCCTTGAGTAGGTTGCCGAAGAAGAGCATACCCAGCAGCGGAAGTCCTGAAGGCACTATGAAAGCGGTGCAGATAAGACCGATCACAGGGAAGATGATCTTTTCCTTCTGGCTAACCACGCGAGGCTTGTTCATCCTTATGACGCGCTCCTTTTTGGTGGTCAGGAGCAGCATTATCGGCTTCTGTATTACAGGAACCAGAGCCATATAGGAGTATGCCGAAACTGCGATTGCACCCATAAGCTCAGGCG
>SFJB01000036.1 GCA_004555145.1 Bacteroidales bacterium
TAAAAGGGAAACGCTATTTCTCAACCATTCTGAAGTATTATGCCGTTGATTTGGGCTTGAGGAATGCGCGTCTGAACTGGCGTCAGCAGGAGCGTTCACATCTTATGGAGAATATGGTTTTCAATGATTTAATCCGTAGAGGGTACTCGGTGGATGTGGGCGTCGTGGAACTGGAACGAGTGGTGGAAGGCAAGCGCCAGCAGAGTCAGTACGAGATTGATTTTGTGGTTAATACAGGACAGGGAAAGGTGTATATTCAATCGGCCCTCAATGTTGATACCCCGGAGAAGAAGGCTCAAGAGACCTTCTCGCTCAGGAACACGGGGGACTTCTATCGAAAGATTGTAGTTCTGGACGGTAGCCGTAAGCTGTGGATGGACGAAGACGGTGTTATGTATGTCGGCGTGATTCCGTTTTTGTTGGATAATATTGCTGAGAGTCTTCTTCTGGACTAATCCGGAGGGTGCCTTCTTATCTGAACTTCTTGTCTTCTTCGAGCATTCCGAGATAGGAATTATAGCGCTCGGGGCTGATCAAACCTGCGTCAACTGCGTCTTTTACGGCGCAGCCGGGTTCGTGGGTGTGGGTGCAGGGCATAAAGCGGCAATTGTCGGCATAGCGCAGCATCTCAGGAAAGTATTTTGAGATTTCCTCCTTCTCCAGTTCCACGAGTCCGAAACCTCTTATGCCCGGAGTGTCTATCAGATATCCTCCGCTACCCAGGCGGTACATCTCATAAAGGGACGTGGTGTGTTTGCCCTGTAGGTGAGCGCTGGAAATCTTGCCTATTTTGGGGTTGAGACCCGGGTCCAGTGCCTTTATCAGACTGGATTTGCCTACTCCCGATTCTCCTGAGAAAAGACTCAATTTGCCGCGGCAAAGCCCGCGCAGTTCGTCCACACCCTCTCCGCTGCGTGCGGAGCAGGGGATTACCTTGTAGCCCGCCCCCTCGTAAATGTCTATGAATGAGCGCATCTGCTCTTCAGCTGCTGATCTGTATATGTCCACCTTGTTCAAGGCAATCACGGCCGGTATGCCATAGACTTCGCAGGTCACCAGAATCCTGTCGAGGAAGGGCAACTTGATCTCGGGGAAGTAGAGGCTCACGGTAATGACTGCCTGGTCCAGGTTGGCTGCGATTACATGCGACTGCTTGGAGAGATTGGTGGACTTTCTGACAAGATGGTTCTTGCGGGGAAGAATCTCAGTAATCAGCGCTGGGTTCTGCTCATCGGCTTCGTCAGGAGCCTCGAAGAGCACCCTGTCTCCCACGGCAACAGGATTGGTGGACGCACTCCGCTCCAGGCGCACCTTTCCTCTGAGGACTGCCGGGAACGGATCCCATTCCGGGAGACGGCTCAGCAGGAAGTGGCTGCCCGCATTCTTGATTACTGTTGCCTCTCCCTGCCTCATCTGGCCCTACCTACGAGTTTTTCCGCAAAATTGCGGAGCATTTCTATGTTCTCAGGCTTCAGCCCTATGTTGGATACAGCCTCCAGAGCCTTCCAGGTGAAACCGGCAATCTCTATCTTTGCGTCGCTGTCCACGGCGCAGTCGGTATAGTATTTTTTGACCTTTCCGATCTTTGCCTCACGGCTGTTACTGTCGTCTGCAAGTTCGCCGAAAGCCTTCAGGAAGCCCTCCCTGTCATCGGTCTTCTCGAGAGTGCGGACGGTCAGCCAGCTCTTCTTTCCGTTGACTATGTCTCCTCCTATCGGCTTGCCGAAGACTTTTTCGTCTCCGAAAGCATCCAGATAGTCGTCAGCAACCTGGAATGCCATTCCGAGTTCGTAGCCGTAATTGTACAAGGCCTTGCAGACCTCTTCAGAGGCTCCGCCTATAATGGCGCCCATTTCGGCTGAGCAGGCAAGCAGAACAGCTGTCTTCAGGCCTATCATCTTCCTGTAGTCTTCCATCGGAACTTCGCTCTCCGATTCGAAGTCCATATCGTACTGCTGGCCGTCGCAGACCTGGGCGGCGGTGGTGGAAAACAGTGACATCACCCTGCCGAGCACCTCGTGAGGAGCCTTGGAGATGCGCCTGTATGCGTCTATGAGCATCACGTCTCCGGAAAGGATGGCCGTATCCTCATTCCACTTCTTCCATACCGTAGGCATACCGCGGCGAAGAGGAGAGTGGTCCATTATGTCGTCATGCATGAGGGTGAAGGAATGGAATACCTCCAGAGCCGTGGCAGGGGAGATTATGCCTTCGTCGAACTCGTCGCGGAAAAATGAGTACGTGGTCAGACAGAGGCTGGGGCGTACCCTCTTGCCTCCGATTTCAATCATATATCTGAGCGGGTCGTAAAGTCCTTTCGGCTCCCTGGTGAACTCGATGTCCCTGAACATCCTCTTCACCTGCTCGCAAATCTGCTTCTCGCTTATCATAGTGCTATCAATCAATTGTCCTTTTCTTTCCAGATGTATATCTTGTCTCCGCGGCGCAACCTTCTGTCAGGGCATATCGACGGGTCCACGGCCACCGAGCACCTCACGCCCTTCCCTGCCGTCTGGGCGGGTTTCAGATTGACCCTCATATCCTCCACGGTGAACTCGACCACGCCTGTGGTGGCTCCAATCGCCATTGCCCTGTCTCCTATGTTCAAAGGGCAGGATTCCACGGAAATCTCAACTACCCCTATGCGGTCGAACCAGTTGCTCACCTTGCCGCAGTAAACCTTTTTCAGCGTGGCCTGGGAACCGTAAACCTCGCTCCACTGCCCGAGATATGCACCCTGGTAGTAGCCGTCCCAGAAGCCCCGGTTGAATACTTCCGCCAACTCGCCCTTCAGGGAAGCGGCAAGCTCAGGCGTGTAGCTTCCGTCGCATACCGCGTCCGCGGCCCTGCGGTAGCAGGAGGCGCAGCGCTTGACGTACTCCGCCGACCTCGCCCGTCCCTCGATCTTGAACACCCTTACCCCGCTCTCTATTATGCGGTCCATGAAATCTATGGTGCACAGGTCTTTCGGGGACATTATGTACTTGTTGTCAATGTTCAGCTTGTTGCCGGTTTCTAGGTCGGTGACTTCATAACCCCGGCGGCATACCTGGTAGCAGGCGCCCCTGTTCGCGGATGCGCCGTAAGTGTGCAGCGAGAGGTAGCATTTGCCGCTGATGGCCATGCACAATGCGCCGTGGGCGAACATCTCTATGCGCACGAGTTGCCCCGACGGGCCGCAAATCGATTCGCGCACAATGGTGTCGTGTATGTCCTTGACCTGGTCGAGGTTCAACTCCCTTGCAAGTACGACCACATCGGCGAAACGGGCATAGAACCTGAGCGCTTCCACGTTGGATATGGAAAGTTGGGTGGAGATGTGCACCTCCAGACCTATGCTGCGGCAGTAGCTGATTGCCGCCATATCGGATGCGATGATGGCATCCACACCGGCGCTCTTTGCATAATCCAGCGCCTCGCGCATTGCGGGGAGGTCTTCCTGGTAGAGCACTATGTTGAGGGTGAGATATGACTTCACCCCGGCTTCGCGGCATATCTTCACGACCTCCGGCAGGTCCTCAGGCGCAAAATTGTTGGCCGAATGGCTGCGCATATTCAACTGCCCCACCCCGAAATACACGGAATCGGCGCCGCCCTGGATGGCTGCGTGCAGACATTCGAAATTGCCCGCCGGGGCCATAATTTCCAATTCTTTCCTTTCCATGACGCAAAGATATGAAATTATTCAAAGAGTTCCCGCAGGACAGACAGGGAACGGATGTTTACAGGGAAGTCAAGATGGTAGGAGAGGTAGCGTATTAGCGAAGAAGCGATTTCATTGCGGCTGCGTCCGTTGAGGGGAAGCAGCATGCAGCTTGCGAAGTCGGAGCGAAGCAGAGCCCCTATGTTCTGGAGCTGCTCCCCGGCGAATGGGGCGAGGTCTTCGAGGCGCGGGGAGAATCCCAGGGCGACTGCAAGTTCCAGCAGGAAGCGCAGGTGGTAGTTGCTGCAAGTGCCCGGAAGCGCATCCAAGGTCAGTGCGACGCCCTTGCACCAGTCATAGAGCCCGTCCTCGTATGTCCCTTCACGCAATGTGCGGAAGAGCACTTCGCTCATGAACATACTCATCGCGTTCTTGAAAACATTGGTGCGGACACCGTCAAGGGAATGCAGGGAACTTACGTTCCTGATGCGCCAAAGCTCGCTGCGGCTGTTTTCCTGTACCTCGCCTTCGAGTATGTTCATGGGCTGGTAAAGGGCCATGCCCCTTCCTCCGGAAACGCTTGTGATAAAGCTCCGCCTCCCGAATTCGCGGCTCAGGGTGTGGAGCACCAGTGAACTGTCCCTGGTCTTGGTGCTGTTGAGGAGTATGAATTCAGTGCCTGTCAATACCGTCTTGTACTCAGCGGATGTCAATCAGAGGACTCTCCAAAGCCTTTTTAAGTACTTCGTCGTAGCGAAGGCGCAGTTTTACTCCAGCTTCCTGGAAGTAGTATCGGACTACGATTTCTTCCTCGAGGAAAGGAGTGATTTCGTCCTTCTTGAGCCTCAGGAAATCTTCCTTTTCAATTTCTATGGACCTGGCCAAGCTGTCCAGCTGGCTTGCAAGGCCATCTGCAAGACCGTCCTTTTCGAGTTCCTCCTTCATCCTGTCGAAATATGCCTTGGCCGTGGACCTGTAGTCGAAGTCTCTGCCTTTCGCATACTCCACGAAGTCCTCGTACTCTTCGTCGCTGAGCCGGAACTCTTCCACCGGTGGGATGCTCTCGTGCCGGCGCACATACTCCATGGCATATTGCTCAAGTATTCCGTATGCAGCAAGAGCATAGGTGATGCGGCTGTATTCCTTGTCCTTTATGATTACGTCAGGGGTGATGCCGCCTCCGTCGCGCACAATCCTTCCGTGGGCGGTCCTGAACTCACTGGTGAGGGAATCTGGGATGTGTCCCACGCTGCCGTCCTCGTTGCGGCGGGAGTAGTCGTATGCCTGCACGCAGCGCCCGGATGGGGTGTAGTACTTGGCTGTAGTGACTTTGAGCTCGCCGCCGTAAGGCAGGCTCCGTATGCTCTGCACGAGCCCCTTGCCGTAGGTCTTGGTGCCCATAATCGTGGCCCTGTCCATATCCTGGAGAGATCCGGACACGATTTCGGAAGCCGAAGCCGAGCCTGAGTCCACGAGCACTATCAGCGGCATCCTTGTGTCCACCGGCTCTTTTCTGGTGTGCAGGGAATAGCTGGAAGAAGGCTCGCGTCCCTTGGAACTTACGACCAGCGAACCCTTCGGGACGAAAATTGACACTACCTCGGCCGCTTCCTCCATAAGGCCGCCTCCGTTGCCGCGCAGGTCCAGCACCAGCTTCTGCATACCCTGCTTTTTCAGCTTGAGCACGGCTTTCCTGACGTCATCGCCTATGCCTTCGGTGAATCCGGTCTGCAGAATGTACCCGGTGGTGGAGTCGAGCATGCCGGCATACGCAAGGTCCGGGATGCGTATGCGCTCGCGGGTCACTTCGATGTCCACGATTTCCCCGCTGTAAACCTTCTTGACCTTGAATACCACCCTGCTTCCCGGCTCTCCCTTCATCCGGTCACTGCATTCCTGGGAGTTCAGCCCGTGCACGCTCTTGCCGTCGATTGCGAGGATTTCGTCGCCGCAATGCAGTCCGAACTTCTCTGCCGGGGAGTTCTTGTAGGGCTCGTTGATGATTACGTTTCCTTGCAGCTCAGGTTTGTAGATTACTGCGCCTATGCCGCCGTAACTCTTGTTTATCATCATCTGAAGGTCCTCGTGCTCCTCTTCCGGAATATAGACCGTATATGGGTCAAGCCCTGCGAGCATGGCATCCACCCCAAGGCGTTCTATCTTGTCTAGCGGAAGGCTGTCCACGTATGATTTCGTCAGCTCCTTCAAAAGGGCGCTGTGGATTTCAGTCCATTTCCCGAGCCTGAAGTTCTCGGATTGTGCGCTGCAGAGGCTGCACGCCAACACGCAGGCGCTTATGGCAATAATTCGGAGTTTCATATAAGATTCGTTTTATGATGCGAACAAAAGCAATGCGAGACCTGCAAGCATTATGCCCAAATCCAGAGCTTTGTCGCGAATGTTGTGCTCCCTGAAGAGCAGGGCTCCTCCCAGGAAGGTGATAATCACTGAACTGCGCCTGATCATCGAAATCACTGACAGCAATGCCCCGTCCTGCTTTACCGCGAAGAAGTAGAGGGCGTCGGCTGCGGTGATGAGCACGGCTATGACAAGCAGGGTCCAGTCGGGCTTGAAGCGCCCTATGGATTCCTTGTCGTGGAGGTATTTGACGAGCATCACGAGGGCGAGCACCGCGGTGATGTAGACATTGGCCCAACTCTGCACGAAGAGCGGTTCGAGGGTCTTGAGTATGAACTTGTCATACAGGGCGCTGGCTGAGCCGCTGATGATGGACAGACACATCCATGCAACACCCTTGCTGCGGGAGAAACGTATGCCTTCCTTGCGGCTGGAACGCCCAAGAAAGTAAAGGGCTCCGATTACCAGAACCACTCCCAGCCATTGCAGCAGGTTGAGTCTCTCCCCGAAGAGTATGATGGAAAAGATGACCACGAACATAGGCCTGGAGGCCTTCATCGTGCTGGCGGTGGTGAGGGGAAGGTGCTTCAGTGCGATGAGCCCCGATATCCAGGAAGTTGACACCAAAACCGCTTTGACGATCATTTTGAGATGGTCCTGAAGCGAGCCGGCGCTCAAAAAGGGGCAGAGGAAAAGGGCGGTCATGGCAGTGGAGCACAGAAGTATCCAGTAAACGCCGTTTTTCTTCAGCGCCTGCTTCTTCGCTATGTCATACAATCCCAGCAGAACTGCGGAACATACGGTGAGTGTGAGCCACATTGTTTTTATCGTTAAAATTCAAGGCTCAAATATACTAAATTAATCGCTATTCCATAAATTTTGTGCATCTTTGCCGGATGATGGAGAATGAAGAATTCATACAAATCAGGGGAGCCCACGCGCACAACCTCAAGAATGTGGACGTGGATATCCCCAGAGGCAAACTGACAGTGATTACCGGTCTGAGCGGAAGCGGCAAGTCCTCACTTGCCTTCGATACCGTGTTCGCAGAAGGACAGCGCCGCTATATGAACACCCTTTCTCCTTACGCCAAGTATTTTATGGGCGTAATGGAAAAGCCTGAGGTCGAGAGTATTAACGGGTTGAGTCCGGTCATAGCCATAGAGCAGAAGACCACGGGAAACAACCCCCGCTCCACGGTAGGTACCATCACGGAAATTTCGGACTTCCTCCGTCTGCTGTTCGCCAGGGTGTCCACTGCCTATTCCCCGGTGACGGGTAGGGAGATGGTGCGTTATACCGACGAACAGATTGTGGACCTCATCACGGAAAGATACAAAGGCAAGCGCTGTCTGCTGCTTGCGCCTCTTGTCAGAGGCAGGAAAGGCTCATACAAGGAGCTGTTCGAGCAGTTGAGAAAGAAGGGATACACGCAGGTCCGCGTGGATTCGGAAGTCCGGGAATTGGGAGAAATCGACTCCCTGGACAGGTATAAGGCACATTTTGTTGAGCTTGTCGTGGACAGGCTCAAACCTTCCGAATCCGACACTATGCGGACGCGGAGCTCCGTTGCCGCGGCCCTGTCCCTGGGAAAGGGTTCGGTGGCGGTGTACGACGTGGGCGAGAACACCATAAGCCATTTTTCCAAGCACCTCGTGGACGAGGAAAGCGGACTCTCGCTCCGTGAGCCGGCACCCCACTCCTTCTCGTTCAACTCCCCGGAAGGCTACTGCCCTCATTGCAAGGGCCTCGGCACTGTCCCGGACATCAATATGCAGAGCATAATCCCTGACCGGAGCAAGTCGGTTGCGGATGGAGCCATAGTGCCTTTGGGAAGGGTGAGGAATAACCGCAAGTTCGAAATCGTGCGTGCGATTTCCCGCAAGCTCGGCTTTTCCATATACGATCCGGTAGATGAGCTGCCGGATGAGGCGGTGAGCCTTCTGGTGTTCGGCTCCGATGACCTTTTCCGCATAGGGGACGGTCTGCAGGCTGAAATGGTGTCCTGGCCGGGAGTTGTGGAGGACATTGAGGACAGGGTGGTGTGCCCTGTCTGCGGCGGCACGAGGCTCAATCCCGAGACAGCTTGCTTCCGCATAGACGGAAAGACGATCTCGGACGTCGGAAGTATGGAAATATCCGAGCTGAGCGCCTGGATATCATCGCTTTACGGAAAGTTTGACGCACGTCGCAACGCGATAGCTTCGGACATACTCAAGGAACTCGAAGAGCGGGTGCACTTCCTTCTGGATGTGGGCCTGGACTACCTCACCCTCGACCGGCCGGCGTCCTCCCTCTCCGGCGGCGAAGGCCAGCGCATACGTCTGGCGACGCAAATCGGCTCCAAACTCGTGAACGTGATCTACATCCTGGACGAACCGAGCATAGGTCTGCATCCACGCGACAACCGCAAGCTCATCGCTTCCCTGCGCAAATTGCGGGACGAGGGCAACACGGTGCTGGTGGTGGAGCACGACGAGGAGACCATGCGTGCCGCGGACTGGCTGGTGGAGGTAGGACCGGGAGCAGGGGAGAACGGCGGCCGAATATGCTACAGCGGGCCGGAATTGCATTTCGAGAACCCCAACCTCACCCCCGGCACGCGACGCAGCGGCAACGGCAAGTTCCTCACGCTCAGGGGAGCCAGCGGCAACAACCTCAAAAACGTGGATGTCAGCTTCCCTCTCGGCTGCCTTATATGCATAAGCGGAGTCAGCGGCTCGGGCAAGTCCACCCTGATCAACAGGACTCTGATGCCGGTGCTGAAGTCACATTTTTACAACTACAAGTCCAGACCTCTGCCGTACGCGGCCGTCGAAGGACTGGAAAATATAGACAAGGTCATAGAGATAGACCAGAGCCCCATCGGGCGCACGCCTCGCTCCAACCCGGCCACTTACACGGGCGTGTTCAACGATATCCGCGCCTTGTTCGAGGATACCACCGACGCGAAGGTGCGGGGGTTCAAGGCCGGCCGCTTTTCCTTCAATGTCTCAGGCGGCCGCTGCGAGGACTGCAAGGGCGCGGGAATCAAGGTGATCGAAATGAACTTCCTGCCTTCGGTGAACGTGGTGTGCGAGAGCTGCGGAGGCCACAGGTACAAGGAGGATACCCTTGCCGTGAGGTACAAGGGGAAGAACATTTGCGAGGTGCTGGACATGTCCATAGAAGAAGCATACGACTTCTTCAGGACCAACCCGGCAATCGCGCCGAAGCTCAAGGCGCTGCTGGATGTTGGCCTGGGCTACGTCAGGCTCGGGCAGTCGGCGGTAACCTTGTCCGGTGGCGAGTGCCAGAGAATGAAACTGGCATCCGAACTTGCACGCAAATCCACTGGCAACACCCTCTACCTTCTGGACGAACCGACCACCGGTCTCCACGCGAAGGATGTGAAGGTGCTGATGGATGTGCTTGAAAAGCTTGTGGATCAAGGAAATACGGTAATCGTGATAGAACACAATCCGGATGTCCTGAAGATGGCTGATTATCTGGTGGATATGGGTCCGGGCGGCGGATTCGCCGGTGGCAGGGTTATTGCAACGGGTACGCCGGAAGATGTGTCCCGGAACCCAGATTCGGTGACAGGAATTTATTTGAAAGAACTACTTTGATATGAAGAAAATTATAGCGGCAAAACGCGAATATTCCGAGTGGTGCAGGGCAGTAGGCATCACCAATCTCAGCGACCTGGCGAAAATCATTGAAGCCGGAGAAGCAATAAGCCTGATCAATCTCTGCGAGGCGAGACAGGAAAGAAAGTATGCCGAGGCGGCGGACCAGATTTTCTGGAACCGCAGGAAATGCCGCATCGTGATGATGTCCGGCCCTTCTTCCAGCGGCAAGACCAGCTCGTCCCTGCGCATAGCCCAGCAGGCCCGTGTCCTTGGTCTGAATCCCAAGGTCATAGAACTTGACAATTATTTCGTGGACAGGGACAGGACTCCGCGCGACGCCCAGGGCAATTATGACTTCGAGGCACTTGAGGCTATGGATGTGGCTTTCCTGAACGAGCAGCTCAGCGCCCTGTTGAAAGGGGAGGAGGTGGAGATTCCCAAGTTCGACTTCAAGGAAGGCTGCCGCAAGTTCGTGGGCAACAGGATGAAGCTGGAGGCCAATGACATACTCTTTATGGAGGGGATTCACGCCCTGAACCCGGCCCTCACCCCGGCCATCCCGCAGAACAGCATATTCCGCATCTATATCTCGGCCCTTTCAGCCTTGCCGGGAGGGGAGAAGTCCCACAATTCCACCACCGACAAGCGTCTGCTGCGCCGTATCGTGAGGGACAACCGCACCCGTGGCATCTCTCCGGAGGAAAACATACTCCGCTGGCCTTCGGTGCGTCGCGGGGAGAACAAATACATCTTCCCGTTCGAGGAGAATGCCGACGTGGTGTTCAATTCCTCCACGCTTTACGATCTTCCGCTCCTGAAATATTATGCCGAGCCTTTGCTCTGCGGCATAAGCGAGTCTTCTCCTGCTTACGCCAAGGCACAGAAGTTGCTCCAGTTCCTTGAGAATGTCGTGTGCCTTAAGCCTGCCGAGATTGCCGCCATTCCTCCAACATCCATAATGAGGGAGTTCATAGGCGGACAGACTTTGTGACATACTGTTTAACAATACCAATTTTATCATGGATAAGGGAAAATTTTTCAGCGGACTGGCCATTATGGTGGGTCTGATTGTGTTGGGAGCGATGATGCCCCTGGCAGTCAAGCAGTTCCGTTCCTTTGACAGAACTGTGAACGTAAAAGGCCTTTGCGAAAGGGAAGTGAAGGCCGACAAGGCCATCTGGCCGATAGTATATAAGGTGATGTCAAACGACATCCAGACGGTTAACGAGAGCGTAGCCCTGAACAACTCCCTGATAGTAGAGTTCCTGAAGAAAGGCGGCCTGGATGCTTCCGAAATCACCGTGTCGGTGCCTAAGATATCCGACAAGTACGCCACTGAATATGGCAGCAACGACAGGGCGTACCGCTATATTGCCACCAATGTGATCACGGTATGCACGGAAAACGTGGATGCGGTGCTCGAGTTGCGTGCACGTCAGTCGGAACTCATACGCAACGGTATCATCATAGAGGTCGAGAGTTGGGAGAATCCTCTCGAATTCCGTTTCGAGGGTCTCAACTCCCTCAAGCCGGAGATGGTGGAGGAAGCTACCAAAAACGCCCGCGAAGTGGCTCAGAAATTTGCTTTCGACTCCGGCAGCCGTCTGGGGAAAATCAAGAACGCAAGTCAGGGCACTTTCTCCATCGAGAACCGCGACAGCAACACTCCTCACATCAAGAAGGTGCGCGTGGTGACTTCCGTTACATATTATCTGAAGAATTAGCCGGGAATGAAACTGCTCTTTGCAACGGCCAACAAGGGGAAACTGCGTGAGGCTGGGGAGATACTCGGGCCTGAATGCACCGTCGTTTCACCGGCCTCGCTCGGTATGGATGCCGATGTAGAGGAAAACGGCTCCACCCTGGAGGAAAACTCAAGGATAAAGGCGGAAGCCATAAATGCAGCATCCGGAATGGATTGCTTCGCTGATGACACCGGCCTCGAGGTAGAAGCTCTGGGCGGCGCTCCCGGCGTGCTCTCTGCCCGCTACGCCGCCTCTTTCCCGGGTGGATGCGCCTCCCACGACAGCGAGGCCAATATGGCCAGGCTCCTGGAAGAACTGGATAAGCTCGGACCCGGCGCTTCGCGTCGCGCGCGTTTCCGCACGGTGGTGACTCTGGTGCTTGGAACTGAGAGCTATGTTTTTGAAGGGCAGGTGGATGGATATATAGCCAGGGAGCGTAGCGGAAGCGGAGGTTTCGGTTACGATCCCATCTTCGTCCCGGACGGTTTCGGGGGACGGACTATGGCGGATATCTCTGAGGAAGAGAAAAATTCAATTTCTCACAGGGGACGTGCCCTGCGCGCCATGGCGGCTTTCATCCGCTCCCGGAATAATGACGACTAATTAATCACTACCGGCTTCAGATCCGGGTCAAACTCTTCCTCGGGCTCGTTGAAAGGCTCGAGGAAGGGGTTTGTGTTTCTTTCCTGGCCTATGGTGCTTTCGGGGCCGTGTCCGGGACAGAGTACAATCTCCGGATCCAGGAAGATGAGTTTCTCCATAATGGACCTGATAAGGTCATCGTACTCCCCGCCGAAGAGGTCGCTGCGTCCTATAGTCCCGGCGAACAAGGTGTCGCCGCTGAAGAGTATCTTCCCCTCTTCCAGGAGGTAGCAGCATCCTCCCGGACTGTGGCCAGGGGTGGTGATGACTTTGAATTTCAGGCCTGCGGCGCGTATGGTTTCCCCATCCTCCACTGCCGTTGTGCTGAAGTCCGTTTCCGGACACGGCAGACCATATTGGCGCGTCATCGCCGGCGCGTGTTCGAGGGTGGGACGGTCGGCTGCGTTCATATACACCGGTACTCCGTACTTCTTTTGGAGCAATGATGCCCCGCAGACGTGATCGGGGTGCGCGTGGGTGAGAAGCACTGCAGCCGGGGTGAGGCCCAGCGCTTCGATGTGGCTGAAAAAGTCCCCGCTCTCGGCGCTGTCGCTGAAGCCCGGGTCCACAACCGCGCATTGCCCTCCTTCCGCATATACCACATAGGTGTTTTCCTGGAAAGGATTGTATGTGAAACTTGCCTTCTTTACCATAAGTGCTGATGATTTTTTCGCCAAATTTACAAAACTATTATTAATT
>SFJB01000165.1 GCA_004555145.1 Bacteroidales bacterium
ACTCTTTCTCGATGAGATTGGCAACCTGCCCTATCACCTGCAGGCCAAGCTGCTGACCGCCCTGCAAAGCCGCAGCGTCACCCCCGTGGGTGGCAACCACCCGATCCCTATTCAGGTGCGCCTCATCACGGCTACTAACCGTGATTTGCAGCAGATGGTTGCTGAGGGCAGTTTCCGGGAGGACCTGCTCTATCGCATCAACACCATCCACCTCCACTTGCCCGCTCTTCGGGAGCGCAAGGAGGACATCGTGCCGTTGGCTCTCCGTTTCATGGCCCATTTCAGTGAGCACTATGAGAAACCATTGCCTCGCCTCAGCGAAGCTGCCGCCAGAAGGTTGCAGGAGTTGCCTTGGGCGGGGAATATCCGTGAACTGGAACATGTGATCGAAAAGGCGATCATCCTCAACGAGGCTGACGAGCTAACCGAAGAGTTCCTTCCCGTTCCTGCTCCGATCGCTCCTGCCTCCACTTTGCACGAGGAGCAGAGCATCACCTTGGAGGCGATGGAGATCCAACTGATCCGACGCACCATCCGGCAATGCGAAGGCAACCTCTCGGCGGTGGCAGCCCAGTTGGGCATCACCCGCCAAACCTTATATAATAAGATGAAACGCTATGGCCTTTGATCATCTCTCCGAACGGTTGCCACAAGGCTGCTTACTGACCGCTGCCCTGTTAGTGGCGGCTATGGTGGGGTATGGCTTTGCTGCCTATTTCCCGATCGGAAGTGATGACTTGGGGAAGGGATGGGGACAACTGCTCCTTTTGGGATGTCTCTTGTGTCTGCTTATTGCTTGGCATCTGCTTAAACGGCAACGACGTGCCGACCGCCAGATCCAACAGCTCCTACAAGCGGTCGAGAATGACGACACCGCCTTTCGTTTTCCCGAGACGACCGGCTCTGCTGCGGATCGTTCGCTGCATCAAAACCTCAACCGCATCCGTGCGCTCTTGGCTGAGGCGAAGCAGAACACCATCCAACAGGAGAAATACTACTCCCTGATCTTAGAGACGGTACACACCGGTGTGCTGGTCGTGGGCGATGAGGGGACGATCTATCAATACAACCGCGAGGCCCTGCGCCTCTTGGAGCGGGAGGTGCTGACCCATCTGGATCAACTGAAGGCGAATGATCCCCTCTTGGCGCAACGCTTGCGGGAGGCACGGGCGGGAGAGACCTTCCAAATCGCTTGCCATCTCCCGAAGGAGCAGCGGCAACTACAGGTGCGGGTGAGCGAGATCTTCTTGCGAGGGAATCACCGGCGCATCCTTACCTTCAACGATATTCATACGGAGTTAGACGAGCGGGAGATGGACACCTGGATCCGACTGATCCGGGTCTTGACGCACGAGATCATGAACAGCGTCACCCCAATCGCCTCCCTCAGCGAGACCTTGCTGCCCTTGGTGCGCACCGAGTGCCATTCGGCGGAGATTTCCGAAGGGTTGGAGGCCATCCGCCACAGCAGCAAGGGGCTGTTGACCTTCGTGGAGAACTACCGACACTTCACCCGCATTCCGACGCCGCAACCCGCACTCTTCTACGTGAAGCCCTTTCTGACCCATGCCTTGAAGGTGGCCGAGCATCAGGTCAATGCGGCCTCCTCGATCACCTTTCGGTTACAGGTGGAGCCGGAAGACCTGTTGCTCTATGCGGATGAGGCACTGATCACGCAGGTGGTGACCAACCTACTGAAGAACGCCGAGGAAGCCTTGATCGGTCAGCCTCAGGGAGAGATACGGGTGTGCGCCTATGCCGACAGCCAAGAGGCCATCTACATCGAGATTGCCAACAATGGCCCCACCATCCCACCGGAGGAGGCTGCCAACCTCTTTATCCCCTTCTTCACGACCAAGGCCGAGGGCAGTGGCATTGGGCTGAGTCTCTCCCGCCAGCTCATGCGTCTCTCCGGGGGAAGCCTCACGCTGCTCTCCGCCTCGCCCGTCACCTTCCGGATGAAGTTTGTCTAATTCTTAGACAGTCACTGTCTATTTTTTTGACACTCGGTGATGAACACTAAAGTTAGTTCCTTCTGAAAGAGAATACATTAACGGTTTTGGCACGGTTTTCGTACGCTCTTTGACAGAGAAACTTTAAAATCATTAGATGAATGAAACAATTACATTATGTTTTCAAGCTATTGCTACGCGACAAGGGCGGAAACCTGCCGAACTTTTCCCAGAATCTTGCCTTTGCCGCAGCGTGGCAAAACCGCATGGAGGCCGATACCCCCGGCCTTACGCGCCCGGTGCTGTTTGACTATCGGTTTTACAATCAGGATCTTTCGCCCGGCAGCCTGCTGATCGAGGTAGGCAGTCACGGAAATACCCTTGCCCAGGTGAAAATGATCTGCAATCT
>SFJB01000166.1 GCA_004555145.1 Bacteroidales bacterium
TTAGGGCAGAGCCATAAGTGGGACGGGGCAAAGCCCGGCCCCTCGGGAGAGCCCACAACTACGGAAGCGAAGCGTGTAGTTATAGTGGGCTATATCTGGACAAGCCCAGTCAGTCACCCCACGACAACGGAGTACCGCTCAAAAACGCTCCCTATGCTTCCCGACCTGCCGAGCCTATGCCGGAGTAACCTCGCCGCCATCCGTGCCGTCCTGCGCCTCGCTGTAGCTCCCTGCGCCGTTTCCGCCGGATGCCATGTCGCCACTATCTATGATATGCCGATTTGCGGCTGTGTCCGCCATGAACATATCGGACGGCGGATTGTGGCAGTCGCCGTCATGCACATCGGCTGACGGATTGGAACTGTCTGACAAAAGGAGGGAAGAATAAGAAGAATAAAGGGATGCCGCGCCTGTCGCCTGGCTGTCCGTTTCCTTCCCTCTTGTGTGGCAGTCAACGGCTGCGGCTTCCAGTTCATCCCCTGATGGCAGACTGTCGGAAACAGGTGTCCGCACATCGCCTGTCTGTCCTTTGGCGGTAGCCGAAGGTCTGACATAATGGGGATTGGTGATAAGGACACCTCCGACATACCAGCCAGTGAGAAAATGCAGGGAATGAACGGAAGTGCGGTTGTTGGTTCGGGTGGTCAGCATACCGAGGCGGTTGAATCTGGCGATTAGCTTGCCGACCGTCTTACGGTTGCAGTCCAAAAACTCCGCAAGCTCCACATCGGAAGCCGCCACCTGTCCCACCTCCAGCACAATATCAATGCCCTTGATTTTATAGGCGGTTCTTGTCCGCACAGCACCATTCATCAGACGGAAGAGGCACTTTTGCCTGAGAGGGGAAAACCTGCCTTCCAAAAGAAAATCCCACTGTCCGGCAGAAAGGATGGTGCAATAGTGTATGTTCTGTATCTCGTTGCTCATGGTCTGTGACATTATGGTGCTACTGCGGACATCCGGCTGTTGCCGTCCGTCAACGCTCCCGGCTTCCGATTCTTGCCGTTGCGCAGTTCTTCAAGCCGTCTTTCAATATCACTCTCGTTGGCTACTCCCGATGTGCCTCCTTGTTTGATCCAAGCGATGACTTCATCCTCGAAGAAGTAGAGTTTGTTACCCCGCTTGTGGTACGGAATACGTTTGTCGGATGTCATGGCATAGATGGTTGACGCGGATTTTCCGAGTAGCTTTGCAACCTCGTTCAAAGAAAGCAAGGTGTGTGCCTCGCCATGCTGCGAGGGTGCGTCACACAGGAATTTCTCCACACGTTCAGTGAGCAGTCCCACCTTTTCAATCAGCATGGAAACCGCCTGCGGCAGTTGGTCGAATGTTATGTTGTCCATATTATATATGTGTTGGTTTTCATTTGAGTGTAATCTGTTCGGATGCCTTGCGCTTGAGGTCGTTCACCACATCGGCATAGACCTGTGTTGTGCCGACATTGCTGTGCGTGAGCATCTTTGAAATGGTATAAAGGTCTGTTCCTGCGGCAAGCTGAAGGGTCGCGTATGTGTGCCTGAACCCGTGGAACGTGATGTGCTTGGTGATTCCGGCAGACTTGATCCAGTCCTTGAGATAGAGGGGAAGGATTGTCTTCGTCAGCCCCTTGAACACCTGTCCCTCGCCGCGCTCGCCGCACAGTGCGAGTGCTTCATCCGACAGCGGCAGCACGGCTTCCGTCTTGGTTTTCTTGGTGACGATGTGCATGCACCAGCCGCCGTCAGCTCCTCTTATGATGTTCTCCCATTGCAGACGGATGATGTCGCTGATGCGCAGACCCGTAAGGCAGGAGAACAGTGCGGCACTCCGTATAACAGGTTTCTCGCAGGGAGTGGCGGCAAGCATCCTGACCTCTTCAAGTGTCAGAAACTCGCGTTTCGTGCTTGACTCCTTGGCGTGCTTCAACCGTGGGGCGATGTTCTCCTTGATGCGTTTCTCCTCGTATGCGATGCGGAGGACGCATTTCAGCTTGTTAAGGTTGTTGTTGGCGGTGGAAGCCATCATCTTGCCCTTGGTTGGAGTTGTGAGCGACAGCAGATAGGTGAGAAACCCCTGGCATAAGTCAAGCGTCAGATTGTCGAAGGTGCAGCTTCCCCCACAATACTTCTCGAAGTGCTTGTAAGCGGTGCTCCAGTTACGGTAATTATCATCGTCAGCCATCTTGGAACGGAAATACTCAAGGAAACTCTCCTTGCCGCGGTTGCGGTCGAGAAAGCCGTACTCCTCGTTGATGATGGCTTCGGTTCTGCGGCACTTGATAAGCTCGGCATTGCGGAGCATGGTCTTGTTGAACTCTGTCTCGAATTTGTCTTTCGGGTCGGCATAGATGTATATGCCGAGATATTCCCGTCTT
>SFJB01000037.1 GCA_004555145.1 Bacteroidales bacterium
TGTATTGGCGACGGCCCTCGTTCCAGACTATTGGATTGATATGGAAACGGGCTATGGAATCGAGTTCATTGAAGCGCACGGAGTCGCATACCACCTGCATATCGCTGCGGAAAATCTTCACCTTACCCCGACCGTACATGAAACCGACCTTGGTGGTGTCCGGCGGGGGAATCACAAGGGTATCCGCAGCTGCAGCGAGACTGTCCACCGGCACGGAAAGGCTGTCAAGCCGCATCGAGAGGGAATCCGGAGGAGTCAGTTTCAGGGAATCGGCAAGCGTATTGGTTTTCAGAGAATCCCGTCCGGCTGCGGTATCGGGAAGGGACGCATCCTTCCGGTCCGGCGTAGCGGTGCCTGCGCCTGCCTTCGGTACGTTGCCGGAGTTCTTTGGGGCGCCTCCCTGCCGCGCAGCGCCCGGCAAATTGTTTTTGTTCTTGTTCCTGTTGTCTTCAGCCTCCTTGCTGGCACGTTTGCGGAACTCACTCACAGGATCGCCCATAATGCTTTCCAGGCGCTTCGAGGCATTGTCCAGCTCGCTCTGGGGTATGTCGCAACGTTTCACCGCATAATATACGAGGGTATCGGCTCCGCAGTAGGTGGTATCGATGCGCTCTTCCTTCCTCTCCCACAGGGCGACGGCAGCTTCATCGCACAGAGTAACGCGCGCGAGAGAGTCCCTGTAATACATATAGTTCGACACCGAGGCCACGTTGCGCGAGCTGTCCTGCATCTGCACGCGTCCAAGCATCTTCACGTCATTGAGGGCACGGTAGTAGTAAAGCGTGTCGCTCCAGGTCTCCTGAGTCTCGCCCAGACCGTGCACGTCGCCGGTGAAGAAAAAGGTTTCATCTGCACGGCGGTACCAGCCCGAGCGGGCCTTGAGCATATTCTCGTCCTTCCAGAAGTAAATCGGAACCTTGAACCAGGCCATTTCCTCCTTGGAATCGTAATCCAGCTCGGTGGTGCGCACGAACACGGAATCCGTGTACATATTCACGTGGCCGTTAAAGCGGAAAAGGCTCAGGGCATTGGAATAGGTGCCCTCGTCGCTCTCGATTATCTGGCCGTCGGAGCTGCGCATGGAGGCGCCGTTGCGGAAGACGGCAAGGCTGTCCTTGGTATTGTAGTCAAGGATGCGGGTGCGGAGTATGTTGTCCTCCTTGTTCCTGAGTTCGATAAGAGGCCCGCGGAACTGGGCCAGGTCTTCGTCTATGTAGTAATCCAGCTTCTCGCTGGTGAGCTCGGCATCGCCCTGGATCATACGGACGTTGCCGAAGAAATTGATAATCTTGTTGTTCTGGCTCCAAAGGGCAGTATCGCTCTGGAGGTAGGTGCCGTTATGCAGGAAGACCGGGTTGGCGGCCTTGCGCATAAGGTCCTCATCGATTTCCACCTGCTCTATGTAATCCGCGCTGAGCAGACGCACAAGCGAATCGCTCTGCTCAGTTGTCTGGGCAGAGACGCTCGCCAGGGCCATTTGGAAAAGGGCCCCAAGGGCAAGAATCAGTCGCGTTTTACGATTTTTTTTGCCCATCCCTTGCGGTTGAATTCACAGTCTCCGAACAGAGGATCAATGGTGATGTAGGATGTTTCTATCTTCTCATTTATGAAGTTATTGATTGCCTCCATCCTCTTGCTCATGGTCACAAGGTCGATGAGCTCGGAGTAATCGGTCTCGAAACTCGCCGGGTGGGCCGGAATGATTTTGTCCAGGCGGACAATCTTATATACGGTATTGCCGTTGCGGCCTTCGTTGTCCAGCGACTCGATAGGCTCGGATATCTGCCCCGGCTCAAGGTCGCGTATTGCGTTGTAGTCCTGAGGCTTCAGCTGATCCACTTCGAAATAGGTGGAACCGCTGTTGGGGTCGGACATCTGACCTCCGTTGGTGCGGGTCGCTGGGTCTTCGGAGTAGAAGCGGGCTGCGAGCTCGAAGGTAATGGTGCTGTCGAGCACCGCCGTGCGCAGGGAATCCAGCCTCTTGAATGCCTTCTCCCTGTCCTCGTCCGTGTACTTCGGCTTGATGAGTATATGCCTTGCATTGAACATATCTCCCTTCTTTTCAAGCACTTCTATGATATGGAATCCGTCCGGAGTCTCCACAACCTGGGAAATGGTGCCCGGCTTGAGGGCCATTGCAGCATCGGAGAATGCCGGCCAGAATATGCTCTTCGAGGCCATTCCGAGCTCGCCTCCCTTGCGGGCGCTGCCCGGGTCTTCGGAATACAGGCGGGCCAGAGTGGAGAACTTCTCCCCGTTGATGATGCGCTCGCGTATGGAGAGCAGGCGCTCCCTCACTGCAATTGCAGCCGCTTCACGGTCAGGGTACACGCATATCTGGCTCATCTGGTACTTGGTAGGTATCATAGGCAGGGTGCTGACGTCGGCGGTGTCGAGGTACTGCTTCACGTCATAAGGAGTGAGCTCCGGCACGCTCTTGGCGATTTCCTGCTGTTCCTGCTGGGTGAGGGACTGCTCGCGAAGCTGGAGCTGCCACTCCTCGCGCAGCTTGTACATAGGCTTGCCGAAAGCCTTCTCCACCTCTTCATCTCCGCCGAGGTTGGTACGGAGCATATCGATGCGCTGGGTAAGGTCCGCGTTCACCATCTCATTGTTGTAGCTCAGGGAGTCAATCCTGGCCTGGTTGAGAAGGAGCTTGGACTCCATCATGCTCTCCAGGGCTTCGCAGCGCACCGCCTTATCCGAAGCATAGCTGTTATAGCCGCCTTCGAGGCGCACTTGGGACTCAAGGTCGGAAAGCGTGATGAGCTCTCCGCCCACAACGGCTATAGACTTGTCTATCACGTTCTTATATTTCTGGGCAGAAGCCAGGGTGCAGAGACCGAGCATTGCCGCTGCGGCAAGGAATTTCAAGTATGTCTTCATCGTCAATAAATTACAAATTGTTTGCTTTCCAGGGCATTGTCAAGCAAGTCTTGTTCCAAACCCTTCACGAGTTCGTGTTTTCTGGTGCTGATTATTATGTCCCTGATGGAAGAAGAGCAATAATCTATCGGTGCCGTTCCGCTCCTGAGTATGTCGCAAACATAGGCTACGATCATATCTCCCCTGTCCTCCGGCTCCACCTTTATCATTGAATTGCTCATACGGGAAAGCATGGTCTGGTAGTCCATACCGAACTCCCTCGCAAGATCGGCAGCATCCATCCAGGTGTCGGAGTTGTCGAAATAGCGCAGGGCGGAAGTCCTCGCGAGCGTGTCGAGCTGCTGGAGTTCATTGTAGTCGTCAGCCTGCATAAGCTTGAGTATCCTGTCCCTGGAAGGCGAGTCCTTCATTATGTCGAGGAAACGCACCTTCAAAAGCGGTCTCTTGATGCTGAAGTCCTCCTGATGGGCTTTGTAGTATTCCTCAATCTGCTCGGCAGTGACCAGCGTGTCCAGCCTGTCTGCGATGTAGCGCTGCTCATAACGGTATTTCACGAGCGAAAGCCTATATGCCTCAAGTTCCTGCGAGACATCTATCTCGGTCTTGGAGAGTTCCCTTTCTGCGACCTGGGAATAGAGCCTGTCCATAGCCCAGGAGTTGATGTATCTTGCGGCAAGACGGGCACTGTCTTCCGGAGAGATAAGGTCAGGAATAACTTTTTCAAGCTCGGATTTGTAGAGCTTCGAGTCGCCGACCCTGGCGACCACTTCGTCATCGTGCAGCACGGAAGAAACCAGGGTGCAGGCCCCGGTGAGGAAAATCGAAAGGCATAGAGCCGTAAGTCCAAGATACCTCATTGTATTAAAAATTATCCGTACAAACTGCAAAAATAACAAACAGTTTTCAATTTTCCGATGCCAACGCCTTGATTATACCGTCAATCGAAGGATTCACCATCCAGGAGTCGGCGGTGACATTATTGGTGAGAAGGGAGAAAACGATGGTGCGGGCGGGATCACCGTCCGGAGACAGTATGTAGCCGCTATAACAGCGTACCCCGTTCATCGAGCCGCTCTTCATCCTTATTCTTGCCCTGAACCCGGGACTTTCCTGAGGGAACTTGTATTCCAGCGTACCCTTGCCGCCGGGCACAGGGAGACTGCGCATATACAGATCCGCACAGTCCTGGCGCAGCATTGCCCTGAGGAACTCCACGAAAAAGGAGGAAGAGATGTAATTCTTGCGGGAGAGTCCGCTTCCGTCGAAGAGCTGGCAGCGGCCGCTGGTGCGCAATCCCAGACTTTCCAGGCACTTCAAGGCGACAGCCACGCTGGAGTCGTAGTCCGTGGCAGAACCCTTGCTGAGGGAAAGGGCCTTGAGCAGGGTTTCAGCGAAGAAATTGTCGCTCTCGCAGTTGGTCTGGCAGACCAAGTCGAAAAGTGTAGGAGAATACGTGCTTCCGACAACTGTGAGAGACTCCGCCGCCTCAGCTCTCTCCGAGCTTTCCTTCAGATCCGGAAGCCTGCGCAAGAAGCCTTCGGAGCTGACATCGGCAGGCCCTTCGGAAACCGGCAGACCGTTATTCCCCAGATAGTTGCAGAAATAATCCGCGCAGGTGAATGCAGCATAGCGGTTGGATCCCTCATAGGTATAGCCCTTGCGGTCGATTGGGAAGGAACCGGCAAACATTGCCTTGGGCGCAAGAGGCGTGTTGATAAGGTACACGCTGTTTGCGCTGCGGGCAGGACCGGTCACGGCCTTGTTGTCAAAATCCATCCACGGGGTAAGGGGATAGCGCGGGGAAATCCTGGGATGGGATCCTTCCGACTCTCCCGGGGTAATGAGGAAATTCTGGGCGTTCTCGAAGAAATTCAGTCCGGTCGGACCAATGCCGTAGTAGGTTCCGAGGTCGTCGTAGGTCCAGCCCAGATTCTCGGGCGTGGTCTCGGGGAAGCAGCGCGGATCCGCCACCACACGTCCCCTGATGGACTTGATACCCGCTTCGCGCAGGAGTCTCGCCCACTTCGCGAAGAGTGCGTCCACCGGCTGCACTATGCTCAGATTGGCACCTGTGCTGGGATCGCCCCCGCCGATGATGTACAAGTCTCCGCACAACACCCCGTCCCTGATGCTGCCGCTATACGCGAGCCTGGTCTCGAAACGGTAGTCGGGACCCAGTTCCTTCAGGGCGAGGCCGGTGGTGATGAGTTTCACGTTGGATGCCGGGACCAGCTTGAGCGCAGGATTGATGCACGCGAGCGTGTCTCCGTTCGCCCTTACGGCGAACACTGACACTGCCGATGAACTCAGGGGCTGACGCGCGCAGATTTCCAGAATACGCTTCTCAGCCTCCGTTCTCGGCTCCGATGCAAAACCGACAATCGCGCTCCATCCGGAAAGGAGAAGCGCGACTGTAAGAAGTCTCAGGTGTTTTCTCATTTGACCGCTTCCTTCACGGCAGCGCTGAGTTTTTCGTAGAGCGCGTCGGTGCGGGTCAGTATCTCTTTGCGAAGAGCATTGTAGTAGGCTTTCTTGGAGCCCTCGACCTTAACGTTGACCTTGTCCCTGAGCTCGTTGTAGAGATTGATGGCCTCTTCCATAAGCTCGGCGGCCTGGCTGTCCACCTTGTCATTTACGGCTACCACTACGGAGCAATCCTCGACAAATGCACTCAGAACATACTCAATGTCCTTCTTGATGTCTCTTAAATTCATATTAAATAAAATTTTGTGTTTCCAAGGGGCAAATATACTACTTTTTTCCAAGAATACGCCTTACCCCGACGCATTCCTTCTCATAATAGTCTTCTTCGCCCGGCACCAGGGAGTTTATGCGCACGCGCTGCGAGGAGTGGATGATGCGGCCGTCACCTATATACATACCCACGTGGGTGACGGAGCGCGGACGCTGGGATGTGGCATTGCGGCCGAAGAACACCAGGTCCCCGGGGCGCATAAGGGAAAAGTCGTACGGCACCGGAGTGCCGCAGTCAATCTGTTCGCGGGCGTTGCGGGGCAGGGTTACGCCGCAAAGCATATACACGAAGCCCACGAATCCGCTGCAGTCGAAGTAGTTGACCGTATTCCCGCCCCACATGTACGGGGTACCCAGGAAGCGTTTTGCGGTCTGCACCAGGGTTTGTCCGTTCGCGACGCGGCTCGCTTTCCAGGCTTCGAGTTCCTGCACGTCGGAGGCCGGAATCCACACACTTCTGCCGGAGGCGGTGACAGCACTCACCCAAGCGCTGCTCCCGCACGGGCCGGAGCTTCCCACGCCCTGCGCACACGTCCCTGCAGTCCCGTCGCGGCGGATTATGTTGCCCAGCTCGAAATCCGACACGCGCTCGGAGGCGGCATCCGGTTCGGCGTAGAGGTGGCTGTGCTCAGCGATGCAAATCCACTTGGGCGCCTGCACCCACGCATCCTTTTCCTCTTCGCCCATAAATGCGAGCGCGAGTTCATTGGTCCAGCAATCCTTGTAGAAAGGAGCGTCCACCAGGCGCCAGTACCGGTCCTCGCCCTTCACCTCGAGCACCGTGCCCATAAGACACTGGGTCTCATTGGAGGACTCGTAATCCGCCTTGAGGCGCAGGAAGCAGGATGAGATGTCAACTACCGCCCAGCGCTTCCCGTCCTGCTGCGCCGGAGCGGGGAGGGAAAGGGCAAACATGGCCGCGCAGGCACAAATGTATGCAAAGTATCTTTTCATTTCTAACCTAACCATTTGAGAAAATCATCCACCCTTGCCCTGGCCACCAGCAGGTCCTGGGAGCTCTCCGGCTCGAGACTGAGCTTGAGGCGGCCGTTTATGTAGCGGAGCACGCTCTTGACGGAGCAGCGCGACACTATGCAGCCGCGGGAGATGCGGAAGAAGCGGTCCGGATCCAAGTCCTTTTCCAGGGCATCCATAGTGAAGTCGACGAGGTACTTGGTGCCGTCCCCGAGCACCAGCCAGTTGGCCTTGTCCTCGGAGAGGAAATACGCCATCACAGAAGTGCTGACGGGGATATACTTTTCGCCGACGCGCACCACCAGGTGGTCCTTATAGTTCTTAACCGGGGGGGTCCCGATGCAACGTTCACGACAACGTCCCACGGCCCTTGCGAGCGCCTCCTCGCCTATAGGCTTGAGCAGGTAGTCCAGACTCCCCGTTTCGAAGGCCTTGATTGCATAGGCATCGTAAGCCGTGGTCATCACTATGCACGAGCGCACGTCGCGCTGGCGGAAGAACTCGAAGCAGTCTCCGTCAGAAAGCTCCACATCCATAAAAATGATGTCCGGAGCGGGATGCGTATCCACATATTCCACTGTGGCTCTAATGGAATCGGTTTCACCACAGATTTCTATGTCCTTGAAATTGGCAGAGATCAACTTTGCCAGCCGGGCACGTGCAATGGCCTCATCTTCAACTATCAGTGCTTTCATATCAGCGGTAATGTCACGGTGTAATAAAGTGCGTCCTCCTTCACTGTCACGCTCTTGGAGGCAAGGTCGCAGTATTGTTGTTCCAAGTACTTCATACCCAATCCGACGCCCTCCTGCGGGCTCATTTTGGGCTGTTTCGTATTGCTTACCTCTATGCTGTCCGCGTCCGCCCTTATGGTGACGTCAAGAGGTCTTGATGTGCTTACCTCGTTATGCTTGATGGCGTTCTCCACGAGGAGCTGCAGGGCGCAAGGCACCACACTTCGCGAGAGACACCCGTGCGGAATGTCCGTAGCGAAGCACAGGCCATCCCCGAAACGCACCTTGAGCAGGTCCACATAATCTTCCACGAAGGCCAGCTCTTCGCGCAGGCGCACCAGGCTCATATCCTCATATTTGAGCATATATCTGTATATGTCGGCCAGCTTCCTCGTGAATTCGCTTGCCTGGGATGTGGACTGTTCCTGGATCATATAGTCCAGCACATTGAGGGAATTGAAAAGAAAGTGCGGATTGACCTGCTGCTTGAGTATGAGGTAGCGGTAATGGGCGAGGTCGGCTTCCTCGCGGGCCTTCTCGGCCTTGTTGCGGAAGCGTATCGCATACTCCGCAAGGCCCACCACGGCAAGACAGCTGAACACGTAGTCCAGCATGATCTCGGCGAAGAAGCCCTTCTGCATAAGCATCTTGTCGGAGGTAGCGAGGACTATGGAGAGGCGGAGTATTATTATCAGCACGAAGGCGACGAGCAGCCAGCGGAGATTCTTGTTGCTGATGTTGGCGTTCTGCTTGTAGCGGGAGGCGAGGATGGCTGTGGCCCATATGGTCAGAGCACCTATGATTTCAGTGCTGATGAAGGTGGAGAGGGGATGTATGACCAGAGCCGGGAGGGGCAGCAGGCCGAAAAGGCGGGCGAGTCCCATACCCAGACAAAAGCCCACGATGTTCACCAGGACCACGGCAACCCCCATAAAGGTCATTCCCATACGGCGCCTGAGGCAGAGTATGAGCACCATAAGCATTGTGAGCAGGGTGAGCATCAAGTCGTCCGCGATCCCCGCAGCCTTGCAGGCCAGGGATACAAGGGCGTGCATCAATGCGAAGCCCTGAATGATCCATATTTCTTTCGCGTAGGTCCCGGACATAAAGAAATTAAAATATGATGTGAAGATAATAATTTATTTTCAAAATTCAACCGTTCATCCTAAAAATTCAACAACTCGTCAAAATGCATTTTATATAAAAGTGTTCTTTGTTTTACTTTTGCAGCGTTAATAACACGAAAATGCAAAACAAAAAGCTTTCCTTCTGGCAGATGTGGAATCTGAGCTTCGGATTTTTCGGAGTGCAGATAGCTTATGCCCTCCAGAGTGCGAACATCAGCAGGATATTCGCAACCCTCGGTGCAGATCCGCATCAGCTCAGCTTCTTCTGGATACTTCCACCCCTGATGGGAATGATAGTCCAGCCACTCATCGGCAAATGGTCCGACAGGACCTGGTGCAGGATGGGAAGGCGCAAGCCTTACCTCCTTGCCGGAGCCATAGTTGCGGTGCTCGTGATGCTTATGCTTCCGAACGCCGGCAGTTTCAATTTCACCCAGCGTCTGCTGCTGGGGCTCAACGGGGCGATGTGGTTCGGCCTCTTCTCCCTGATCTTCCTCGACACCTCCATCAACGTGGCCATGCAGCCTTTCAAGATGATGGTTGGCGATATGGTAAGTGAGGAGCAGAAGGCCCAGGCCTACTCCATCCAGTCGCTGCTCTGCAACGCAGGCAGCCTGGTTGGCTACCTCTTCCCTATTTTCTTTACCTGGATAGGAATCGCAAACACCGCCCCGAAGGGCGTCATCCCGCCGTCCGTAGTGTGGAGCTTCTATTGCGGCGCCGCCATACTCATCATCTGCGTGCTCTATACCTTCTTGAAAGTGAAGGAGATGAATCCTCAGGAGTACGCCGAATTCCACGGCATCGACCCTAAGACACAGAGTGCTGAGGGAGAGCGCAAGGAGGGTCTGGTAAAGCTGCTTCTCCATGCTCCACGCACCTTCTGGACAGTCGGACTGGTGCAGTTCTTCTGCTGGGCGGCATTCATGTATATGTGGACCTACAGCAACGGCGCCGTAGCCGCCAACTGCTGGAATACTACCGACCCGGCATCCGCGGGCTACCAGGCCGCCGGAAACTGGGTGGGCGTGATTTTCGCCGCGCAGGCGGTGGGTTCCATTCTTTGGGCTATCGTGCTCCCTAAGTTCAAGTCTCTCCGCGTCTCCTACGTGGTGAGTCTGCTCATAGGCGCAGCAGGTTTCATTTCCATCTATTTCATTCACAACCAGTACCTTCTCCTCGGCTCCTTCTTCCTCATAGGGGCCGCGTGGGCCGCGATGCTGGCGCTGCCATTCACTCTCCTGACCAATTCCCTGTCGGGAGAGCACATGGGCAGTTATCTGGGCCTGTTCAACTGCACCATCTGCCTCCCGCAGATTGTTGCAGCTGCCGTCGGCGGACTGGTGCTCAGGATGGTAGGTGGATCACAGGCAGCAATGCTTGTTGTGGCCGGCGTACTGCTGATTTGCGGTGCGGCTGCCGTTTACCTGGTAAACACACACAAAACCAAACAATAATCATTAACCTTTTTATCAATGAAAAGAATCCTTACTTTCCTCGCCGCTATTGCAGCGTCCGTTGCAATGTCGGCTAACGTAAGCGCCCAGAGCGCTTACGAGGTCAAGGGTGTGATTATCGATGAACTGGGACCCGTTATCGGTGCAACGGTTATGGAATCCGGCACCTCCACGGGTACTTCCACAGATTTAGACGGTAATTTCTCCCTCAAGGTGTCTTCGCGTGATGCAGTTGTGGAAATCAGCTGCATAGGCTATAACACCGTTTCTTACAAGGCATCGGAAATGCCGGCTACCATCGTTCTCACCGAGGATACCGACCTCCTTACCGAGAGTGTCGTTATCGGTTACGGTACCGTAAAGAAGAGCGATATGACCGGTTCCGTATCGGCTGTGAAGGCCGACCAGCTCAATAAGGGTGTCGTAACATCCCCTGCCTCAATGCTTATGGGTAAGTCTGCAGGTGTGGTAATCACCCCTGGCTCCGGAGCTCCGGGTTCCGGATCAACCATCCGTATCCGCGGCGGTTCTTCCCTCAAGGCTTCCAACGACCCTCTCATCGTCATTGACGGTCTGCCTGTTTCCAATTCCGGTATCAGCGGAACCGCAGATGCGCTGTCGTCTATCAACTCCAACGATATCGAGACCTTCACCGTACTCAAGGATGCGTCAGCAACTGCAATCTACGGTTCACGTGCATCCAATGGTGTGATCATCATCACCACCAAGAAGGGTGCAAATGCCACCAACGCAATTCAGGTTGATGCCGACTTCACCGCTTCTCTGAGCCAGAACACCAGGTTCGTAGACGTAATGGATGCAGCTGAGATCCGTGAGGCCGTAATCAGCTACGCCGGAGAAGATTCCGATGCTTACAGGGCTCTCGGCGATGCTGACACCGATTGGCAGAAGGAGATCTACCAGCTCGCACAGAATTACGAAGGCAACGTTTCCCTCTCAGGAAAGATCAACAAGAAGGGCATCTATATGCCTTACCGCGTATCCATTGGCGCACTCAGCCAGCAGGGAACGCTCAAGACCGGCTACATGAACCGCGAGACCGTTTCCATCAACCTCGCACCTTCACTCTTCGACAAGCACCTCACCCTCAACCTCAACGGAAAGGGTATGAATATGGACACGAGGTTTGCCAACACCGACGCCATCACCCAGGCCGTACAGTATGACCCTACCAAGCCTGTCTATGACGAGAACGGACTCAACGGCTACACCTGGTGGAACTACGGAAAGACCGGTGCAGACCAGTTCAAGGTGAGCAACTGCAACACCATGGCAAGCCAGAACCCTGTTGCCCTGCTCAATGACAAGAAGGATCTCGCAAACGCAAAGCGCTTCCTCGGAAACGCCCAGATCGACTACAAGGTTCACGGATTTGAAGACCTCCGTCTCAACCTCAACCTCGGTATCGACTACACCAGTTCAAAGGGTACCGTTGACGTGAACCCTAATACCGAGCAGTCTATGCACTCCACCTCTCAGCAGGCAGGTGACGGACACGCTTCAGGTTATCACACCAACTACAGCCAGAAGAAGCTCGACCAGACCCTCGAGTTCTATGCAAACTACAACAAGTCATTCGGCCAGCACACCGTTGACCTTATGGCAGGTTACTCCTGGCAGCACTACTACAACGAATCGTTCAACGAGCAGTACAAGGCCGACGGAACTGCGGAAACCGCAAGCGACTACTGGCTTTCAGCTCCTCGCACCAGCAAGAGCGAGTACTTCCTCGTTTCATTCTTCGGACGTGCCAACTATATCTATGGAAGCCGTTACTTCGTGACCGCAACTCTCCGTAGGGACGGTACATCAAGGTTCCAGAACAACAAGTGGGGTCTCTTCCCTTCAGTTGCTCTCGGATGGAACATCAAGAACGAGGAATTCCTCAAGAACAACGACAAGGTTTCAGCCCTCAAGCTCCGTCTCAGCTACGGACAGACAGGACAGCAGGACCTCAATGCCGGAGACTACCCTACCCTGGCAACCTATAAGAACAACACCAACGCCAGTATGTATTTCTTCGGAAACCAGCTTATCGCTCCAATCACTCCTCTCGGATACAATGCCGACCTGAAGTGGGAGACCACCACAACCTGGAACGCAGGTTTCGACTACGGTTTCCTTCGCGACCGCATCTACGGTACCGTTGACGTTTACAAGCGCTACACCAAGGACCTCCTCAACTGGACTCCTGTGGCTGCCGGTTCAAACCTCACCAACTATCTCGACGCCAACATCGGCGACCTGCAGAACACCGGTGTCGAGTTTGAACTCAACGCCATCGCCATTGACACAAGAGACCTTTCCTGGAAAATCGGAGCAAACGTGGCATGGAACAAGACTGTCGTAACGAAGCTTA
>SFJB01000038.1 GCA_004555145.1 Bacteroidales bacterium
TTGATATAAGACTGCCATACCTCGTCCCTGATGGCCTTTTCCTGATCGGCATTGCCTGAGCCTCCATATATGTTCTTCAGCCCGTCGATTCTGCTCTGGAATTCTCCGATGGTCACGTTCTGCCCGTCGATTACGGCTACCCTGTGAGCTTTAGCGGTGTCTCCGCTGAACAATTTCATCAAGGTGTCGTTATCAAGGATGAAAAGGAGCAGAGAAAGACCGATAATCACCGAAATTACTATTCCGAATTTTGTTCTGATGGTATCTAATGCTGCCATATTTATTGTTTTTTATTGTTTTTCAAATCGATTGTGGGCCGCGAAGTTAAGAAAAAATCGGCAATAGTGCTCATTTTTTAGGCATAGGGCCTACAAAATTGATTGAATCTAGCACTACCTTGGTAGAATCCTGAACCACATATCCATAGCCGTCGAACGGTTTGAGGAGTATTGCGTTCCGGGCCTTTTCGTCGGACTGCATGCCATAGCCCTGCATCATTCCGTCGCGTGAATACATTTTCACGTAGCAGTGGGTATATATCTTCTGTTCCGAACGGTTCCAGTATAAGGTGTCGGTTTCCATTGTCTCGTTCTTGATTACGTTCCGTATGCGCACGTTTCCGAACGCTTCCCACTTCTCGCTTCCATCCCGGAATTTGAAGTGACGTGCAGTGCGGGCCGTAATGACGGTCTCCAGACTCCCCTGCTCATCGTAGGAATAGACAGAAAAGCCGTTCTTGAAATAATCCAGGTCAAGACTGTCCGATTCGTATCTTTCCATGAGGGTGGCCTCCATACGGGATTCGAGCACACCGTTGGTAGTCTGGACTATGAACATACTGTCCACACTCTGGACAGGATACATGAAAGGATCTGTCTCTTCTTCCCCGCCTTTTCCTTTACACGATAAAACGACCAAGAGACTGGCTGCCATTGCAGCCAGTCTCCTGAATATGGAAATTCCGATGTTAACTTCGCTTCCCAAAACTACTTCTGAGTCCTTACTATGGTGTTGGCAGACATTCCGCCGGCGCTTACCCTGTAGCTCTGACCGTTCTGTACTCCGTACATAAAGGCCTCGCTGGTCTCAGGGAAGTATTTGGAATAAGAGGAAATCAGGGAGTTGCACTCCTCGGTGAGGGACTCGTCAGCATTCTTTGCTTTTACGAGGTAATCTACTGCAACCCAGTAAGGAGCCCTCTTCTCGATGTAGTCGCCATTGGAGGTTACTGAGCCCCAGGCGGTACCGCAGATAAGGTAGCACTTGCCTGCAAGCGCAGGATTCAGATCTATGGCCTTGTTGGCTGCATCGACAGACTTCGCATATTTGCCGTTCTTGAGGCTGTACGCAGCAAGCTCGTAGTAGTAGTCGGCGTCGGTTGCAAGGTCGGACTCTTCGAAAGCGATTGCCTTTTCGAGGGAGGATACAGCTGCATCGAACTCGTTCCTTGAAGAATAGAGTTTGTAGAGTATGTACGAGGTCTTGTAGGAAGGATCGAGTTCACTCTTCTTGCTGATTGCGGAGAGGAAGAGGTCGTTGTCCATACAGCCCTCGGTGGAGCTCATCATATTCACTATCTTGCTTACGAGATCCAGATTCTCAGGATCGGCCTCGAAACGTGGGGTGAACAGGGCGATAAGGTTATCGCAGCTGGCTACGTTGCTGGTAATGAATATGTTCTCTATGTCTGCCTTAGTCTTCTCAAGAGCCTCTGAAGAAGTCATCTGCTCGAGAGCCGCCATTGTGGACTCGTAGTCGTCGATAACCTGCTCGGCATCCAGGATTCCGGACTTGTAGAGACTTACCGCGGAATTGAAACGGAAGAGGTAAATCTGAGCTTTGGTCTGCTTTCCGTTGGCTGCGATTATCTCGTTGCAACCCTTGTAGAGAACCTCAGGCTCGTCCTGCAGGTAGTTGATCATATCCAGTCCCTTGTTGTTCATCGCAGTGACGGCGTACTTCGGATAGTACTCTGCCCTGAGATCGTGGAGGGTCATAAGGGTGTCGATAAGGCCCTGCTTGAGGAAAGAATTGTTGCGGTTGCGGGTGATTTCCTTCCTTACGAGGGTAGTACCGTCTATGAGCATGGTCTGGTTGGCGGTAGGAGGGCAGACTTTGAAGGCCTTTCTCCAGTTAGGGAGAGCCTGGTCATAGTTCTTCTGCTTGAAATACTCCTTGTAATAGGAAAGATAGGTGATGCATTCCGCACTGTCCTTGCCGTACTTTCCCTGAGCGGAAGAATCCACGGCAAAACAAATCATCAACACTGAAACTGCTAAGAATAATAACTTTTTCATATATCTCTTTGATTTTTTTGATTACAACTATTTGTACATCGTCTTCTGGAACCAGATATCGTGGAGATTCATCCCGACGAAAATGGTTGCATAATGCTCTCCAACCATCGATCTGTCCTTGAAGTTGCCCTTTCTGCCGAAATCCAGGCCTACCGTTATCCCGTTGTTTCCCTTGAACACAGGGAATGTCATACCAAGAGTTATGCCAATCGCATCGACATTGCGTCCCGAAGGGTCCAGGCAATAGTATTGACGGTCAAAATAGAGGCCTCCCCTATAGCTGACTTTCTTCATATAGTAACGTATGTCGTTTCGGTTCGGAGTGTATTCGAAACCGGCCCTGAATGACTGCGAAACCGTACTTCTGAAAGTAGAGGAACTGCCTTCCACCATAGTTCCCTGATAGGAGTCGAAACCGGATTTTCTCCAGTCCGAACGCAGATAGTCGAATTCCACCGACCAGTTCTCTCCGGAACTCAGGGATATGCCCACTCCGAGTTCATCACCGAAACGGAGCTTTCCGCTGTTGCGGAGGGTATCCGTCCTGAATATCAGGGTATCCGAAACCTCGGAAGCGGTGGCAAAGCGATAAACGTTGGCATATCCGCCCATATTCGTTGAAAGGCGATAGGTGGCTCCGAGCGTAAGGCTCAGGTCTGATCCGAGTTTCTGCTCGTACTGAAGGCCGAACTTGCCTGTGGTTCCCCTCAACTGCATCGTGTAGCCGCTGTTGATTGCCCTGTAGGACTCATCGGTATATACGGTGTTGCTGACCTTGTCTATGGTTCCGAAGTAATAGATGAATTCGGCACCTACCGAGAGACGCTTCCAGAAAGTTGCGCCTGCACCCACGAAGAACTGATAGACTCCGCCCTGACCGTAGGACTGATAGGTTACGTTGCCTGTTTTTCCTATGATGTCCGGGTCGGTCTCGTGGGAAGTGAAATCATATCCCACGTCGCTGAAAGGGGTGATGCCGACCATAAAGGCGGATGAGCGCCATATAGGAAAGCTGAGTACGAAGTCGGAAATGTTGAAGGTGTTGTTTGCCGACTTGAACTTGCCGGCATCCGTGGTCTGATTGAAAACCTTATTGTTCTCGATGACACCGAAGTCCGCCATAAAGGAAAGCGAATCCCTCGCGGTCACCGCGGCAGGATTGGTGAAGTTTATGACACGACGGTTTCGGGTTGCGATTCCCACTCCTCCCATACTGCGGGTATATGCGGAACCTTCCTTGAATATGTCGCCGACTCCATAGACGGAATAAGGCGAATACGCATTGTGCGCACCACTCTGCGCAGTAGCGTCAATACACAAAAAAAAGGCAAGTACCGCCAGTAAGAGTACTTTACAGTTTACTTTCATAAAATTCTTCAGCTACTAAAGCCAACCCCATCAGTACAAGGTTACAAATTACAAAGATGGAGTTTTTCATTTTCTTTGCAAAAAAATTCGCATCGCCACCGGTAAATACGGCTATATTTCCGGGGTTTGCATCAAGATGCCCCTGTATTTCAAACATTATGCCCGAAAGAATCCCGAACTCTATGGATGAGTTGAGGGAAGTGCCCTCTGAAGGTATTTCCTCAGGGGTGTCCAGCAGCGGAAGTGACTTGGAATAACGGAATATGGATTTGAATCTGGTACGGCATCCCGGGGATATGGAGCCGTTCACGTAGCGACCTTCCGAATCGGTACGGTCAATGCTTAGGGTAGTGCCTAAATCGAAGACGGTCACTGCCTTTCCCTTGAAGAGAAAACGGGAGGCGATGATGGATGCTGCCCTGTCCGGGCTGATCCAGGCCGGCAGCTGATGGGAGGAATTGACGGCGGTGCAGTGAGGATCCATAATCACCAGCTCGCCGCAGCGCCCTGACAGAGTGGATTTCCATTTGAGAGGTATTTCGGAAACCGATGAAAGCACCATTACGTCCGCCCTCTCCCCCTCTGTGAGGGAAAGTATGAAATCGAAACTCTTTTCACCCTGGTACCTGAAAATCTTACCGAGGGTCATTCCATCCGACCAGGTGGCCTTTAAAGCCGTATTCCCTATTTCAACCAGTAGATTGTGCATATCATTTTATCTTTCTCAGCAATTCGAGGGCACGGGATGTGCCGTCAACGTTGCGGCATACTATCTTGAGCCTGTCGTTGCTCTGTTTCAGTTCATAATATTTCGCGTTGTCCGGAAGGGATATTCTCTCCAGCGTTTTTGAGAATTCACCCGACTTGTAGAAAGGGGACAGGGGATTGGATATGAAGAAACATATCATTATGCCGTTCTTGACTATCACCTTCTCAAAGCCCAGGGAAGCGGCAATATTCCTTATCCTTACTATATCGAAAAGCCTTTCCACCTCAGGAGGCATCTTTCCGAATCGGTCCTCCATCATCGAATGTATGCGGTCCAGCTGCTTTCCCTCGCCTGCCGAGTCCATATCCTTGTATATGCGTATCTTTTCCGCATTCACGTCTATGTAATCGTCCGGAATCAGCGCAAGCTGGTCCGTTTCGACCGTGCAGTCGGATATGTACGAAGACTCGTCCCTGCGGGTGCTTATCCCGCTCTCCATTCCGAGTTCCTCTATGGCTTCCTGGAGTATCTTCTGATAGGTTTCGAAACCCATGTCCGTGATGAATCCGCTCTGTTCGGCGCCGAGAAGATTGCCTGCTCCCCTTATGTCCAGGTCCTGCATTGCTATGCTGAAGCCGCTCCCCAGGTCCGAGAAGGATTCTATTGCCTTCAGCCTGCGCCTGGCCTCGTCCGTAACGGAAGCCAGAGGAGGCACTATCAGATAGCAGAATGCCCTCTTGTTCGACCTTCCCACACGGCCCCTCAGCTGGTGGAGGTCGCTCAGACCTATGTTCTGTGCCTGATTGATGAGTATGGTGTTGGCGTTTGGAATATCGAGACCGTTTTCTATTATGGTTGTGCAGAGCAGCAGGTCATATTCCCCCTTCATGAAAGCAAGTATCTTGTTTTCAAGCACCTTTGCCTCCATCTGACCGTGGGCCACGCATATCCTCATATCCGGAACCAGCCCGTGGAGTATGTTGTATATGCCATCCAGTTCCTCCACCCTGTTGTGCAGGAAGAATATCTGTCCGTCGCGGTTCAGCTCGTAATTTATTATGCTGCGTATCTCCTCCTTATCAAAAAGTATGATTTCGGTCTGAACGGGAATCCTGTTCGGCGGTGGAGTGTTTATTATGGAAAGGTCCCTGGCTCCGAGGAGCGAGAACTGGAGGGTTCTCGGAATAGGAGTGGCGGTCAGGGTCAGGGTGTCGATAGACTCCTTCAGCTGACGGAGTTTTTCCTTGGAACTTACTCCGAACTTCTGCTCCTCATCTATTATCAACAGGCCCAGATCCTTGAACTCGAATGCGGAATTCAGAAGTTTGTGGGTGCCTATGATTATGTCTATGCCGCCTTTTTTGAGTCTTTCCTTTATGTCGGATATTTCTTTTGCGCTGCGCAGCCTGCTCACGTATTCCACATTGCACGGGAAGTCCTTCAGACGGGAACTGAAGGTGTTGTAGTGCTGCAGGCAGAGTATGGTTGTAGGTACGAGAACGGCAACCTGCTTGCTGTCCGCAACGGCCTTGAAGGCAGCCCTTATGGCAACTTCCGTCTTTCCGAATCCTACGTCTCCGCAGACCAGACGGTCCATAGGACAAGTGTCCTCCATATCCCTCTTTGTAGCAGCAACCGCCTTTTCCTGATCCGGAGTGTCCTCATACATAAATGAGGATTCCAATTCCGTCTGGAGGTAGGTGTCCGGGGAGAAGGCAAAGCCTTTGGAGGCCTTTCTCCTGGCGTAAAGCTTGATCAGGTCCTTGGCTATATCCTTGACCCTGGATTTGGCTGAGGCCTTGAGATTCTGCCAGGCCTTCGAACCCAGACGGTTTATTTTAGGCGGCTCGGAATCCTTTGATTTGAAACGGGATATCTTGTGGAGCGAGTGCACGGAAAGGAAGATGGTGTCATTGTCCTTGAACATAAGTTTCACCACTTCGTGCATACGGCCCCTGTCGTCCTTCATCCTGACCAGTCCTCCAAAAACGCAGACTCCGTAATCTATATGCACTACATAGTCGCCTATATTGAAGGAACTCAGTTCGTTGATGGTAAGCTGTTCGCTCTTTTCGACGCTGCGGCGCATCCTCACCCTGTGGAAGCGGTCGAAAATCTCGTGGTCCGAATATATGCAGCAACGGCTCTCGTGGTCTATGAAACCGTTGTGCAGGTTCTTGCCTTCTACCATTTCCGGCACCGTTCCCTCTTCGGCGAGTATTATGCTTCGGAGTCTTTCCAGCTGGGAGCGTTTTTCTCCGTATATATATACCTTATATCCCTTTTCGAGCCTGTTTTTTATATCCTGTATCAGCAAGTCGAAATTCTTGTTGAACGCAGGCTGCGGACTGATGTCGAAGCGTATCGGACTGGCTTTCACAGCCGAAAGGGGAGTCTCCAGATATACCTTTCTGAAAGGGGAGAGCCTGCTGAAGAATTCCCTTTCCCTGTAGGAATCGGAGGAGTCCAGCCAGACTATGCAGTCCTCGGGAAGGATATCGCTTATGAAAAGGCCCTCCGTATCGCTGTCGGAAGCCATATCCCCGTATATGTCCACCTTGTCCACAGACTCCTTCGAGAGCTGGGTATTGGTGTCGAAGGTATATATCTTCTCTATTTCGTTGCCGAAAAGGGAGAGGCGGAATGGGTAGTTGAAGGAATATGAAAATATGTCCACTACTCCGCCGCGAAGCGTGTATTGTCCTGGCTCGGATACGAAATCAACGTTTTCGAAGCCGGCTTCCGAAAGTATGGACGATATCTCGTCGTGGGATATTTCGTCTCCGGCTTTCAGACTGAGCAGAGGGCTTAATGCATCACTGGAGGATGGAAGTCTTTCTTCAAGGGCTTCCGGGTAGCTTACTATCACCGTTCCCGGCTCACAGGAGCGTATCTTCCCTATGGCTGAGGTTCGCTGGACCCCGAGGGAAGATTTGTAATTGCTCCTTACGGCATTCTTTCCTGAATCTGGGAGATAGAACACCTTGTCCCCCTCGGTCAGATTATAGAGGTCGGCCGCACAATATTCCGCTGATTCCTTGTCCGGCAATACTGCCAGACTGATTCCGGCACCGCGGGCAGCGGATAGCACAAACCACCTGGCCGAAAGGAAAAGCCCCTGGCAATAAATATCCTTCTGTCCGGAAGCGAGGGCTTCCTGCAATGCTGCCGTACTATGTTCCGATATCAACATTTATGTTCATAACTCTGTTGAAAACCTGTTTATAACCCTGTTGACAGAAAAATGAAAAAGAATTTTTGAAATGAGAGGAGAATTTATATCCACCGGAATTTTTTTAATATGCAACAGGTGGCACCGCTTTTATATAAATTTCATCCCAACAGGAAATCAACATTAAAATTTATATTCAACTACTTATCTTTCAGTAACTTAAAAAAGTTATTAACATTTCAACAGGCGCATAAACATCATTTATTCATTTAAAATTAAATTATATTTGTATTTATAATGATGTTTCTATGCAGGAAAAGTTCGACCCACACGACGTCAATGCCGGCAAAGATAATGAATTGGACGGAATTATAAGGCCACAGGACCTCACCCAGTTCACCGGTCAGGAGAAGATAGTATCCAACCTCAAGATATTCATACAGGCGGCCAAAATGAGAGGGGAGTCCCTTGATCACGTGCTCTTCCACGGGCCTCCGGGACTTGGAAAGACAACCCTCGCCCATATCATAGCCAATGAACTCGGGGTTAATATGAAACTCACTTCGGGACCTGTGCTGGACAAGCCGGGGGATCTGGCCGGTCTGCTTACCTCTCTGGAAGAGGGAGACGTGCTGTTCATAGACGAGATTCACAGGTTATCTCCGGTTGTGGAGGAATACCTCTATTCCGCAATGGAGGATTTCGTCATAGATATAATGATAGACAAGGGTCCGGGAGCGCGTTCCGTCAGGATAGCCCTCAATCCTTTCACTCTCGTGGGCGCAACCACGCGCAGCGGCCTTCTCACTTCGCCTCTGCGGGCCCGTTTCGGAATAAAATGCGCCCTCGAATATTACGATACGGAAACCCTGCTCCGCATCGTATGCCGCAGCGCCTCCATATTGAACATAGGCATAAGTTCCGACGCTGCCTTCGAAATTGCGCGCCGCAGCCGCGGTACGCCGCGAATTGCGAACTCCCTGCTTCGCAGGGTACGTGATTTCGCACAGGTGATGGGAAACGGAAGCATAGACCTGAATATTGCACGATATGCCCTCGACGCCCTGAACATAGACACCCTTGGCCTCGACGCCATAGACAACAAGATACTTAAAACCATAATAGTTAAGTTCAAAGGCGGTCCTGTGGGAGCCAATACCATAGCTACGGCAGTGGGGGAGGACCAGGGCACCCTCGAAGAAGTTTACGAGCCTTTCCTTATAAAGGAGGGCTTCATTATGCGTACACCGAGGGGAAGGGAAGCCACTCCTCTGGCTTACAGACATCTGGGCTTCGATGAATTGCGCGCTGAAAAGTCGGAAAACACTTTATTTTAATTATATTTGCGTCCAAATTTTATAAACTAAAGAAAATGGCCGAAAAATTGATTTCTAAGATTCCCGAGGGACCTCTTGCCGAAAAATGGACTAACCATAAGGCACACATACGTGTAGTCACTCCGGGCAACAAGAGAAAACTCGATGTCATCGTCGTCGGAACCGGTCTGGGCGGAGCCTCTGCAGCAGCTTCTCTCGGTGAACTCGGTTACAACGTCAAGATCTTCTGTATCAGCGACTCGCCACGCCGTGCCCACTCTATTGCGGCACAGGGAGGCATCAACGCCGCGAAGAACTACCAGAACGACAATGACTCGGTTTACAGGCTCTTCTACGAGACCATCAAAGGTGGCGACTATCGCAGCCGCGAAGCCAATGTCTATCGTCTTGCAGAGGTCAGCAACAACATCATTGACCAGTGCGTAGCTCAGGGCGTGCCTTTCGCACGTGAGTATGGCGGACTCCTCGCAAACCGCTCTTTCGGTGGGGCTACAGTCAGCCGCACCTTCTATGCAAGGGGTCAAACCGGACAGCAGCTCCTTCTCGGTGCATACGCAGCTCTGAACCGTCAGATTGCCGAGGGTACCGTCAAGTCTTATCCTCGTCACGAAATGCTCGACGTGGTTCTCGTCAATGGTGAGGCCAGGGGTATCATAGCAAGAAATCTCGTGACCGGAGAAATCGAGAGATTCGGCGCACACGCAGTCGTAATAGCTACCGGAGGTTACGGAAACACCTATTTCCTTTCCACCAACGCAATGAACAGCAACGGCTCCGCAGCATGGCAGTGCTACAAGAAGGGTGCATTCTTCGCAAACCCTTGCTTCGCCCAGATCCATCCTACCTGTATTCCTGTACACGGCGACCAGCAGTGCAAGCTGACCCTTATGTCAGAGTCCCTGCGTAACGACGGCCGTATCTGGGTTCCTAAGAAGATGGAGGATGTCCTCAAGCTCCGCAAGAAGGAGATTCTTCCTTCCGATATAGCCGAAGAGGATCGCGACTACTATCTCGAGCGCCGTTATCCTGCCTTCGGAAACCTCGTTCCGCGTGACGTGGCTTCCCGTGCGGCAAAGGAGCGCTGTGACGCCGGCTTCGGCGTGAATGAGACCGGTCTTGCCGTATTCCTTGATTTCAAGACTGCAATCGAGCGTCTCGGTGAGGGCAAGATACGCGAGCGTTACGGCAACCTTTTCCAGATGTACGAGAAGATTACCGGAACCGATCCTTACAAGCAGCCAATGATGATATATCCGGCCATCCACTACACTATGGGCGGTATCTGGGTTGACTATAACCTTCAGACTACCGTACCGGGTCTCTATGCAATAGGTGAGGCAAACTTCTCCGATCACGGCGGAAACCGTCTCGGTGCCTCAGCGCTTATGCAGGGTCTTGCCGATGGTTACTTCATCCTTCCTTATACCATAGGCGACTATCTTGCCGGCCATTTCAAGGACGGTAAGGTTGATGTGAACACTCCTGAGTTCGATGCAGCTGAAAAGGCTGTGAAGGAAAAGATAGAGAAACTCTTCTCCATCAAGGGAAAGAGGTCCGTCGATTCCCTCCACAAGGAACTCGGCCACATTATGTGGGAGTATGTGGGCATGGCCCGCAGTGAGGAAGGTCTCAAGACCGGCATTGCCAAGATCAATGAGCTTAAGAAGGAATTCTGGTCAAACGTATACGTTCCAGGAACCAATTTCGAGTTCAACCAGGAGCTTGAGAAGGCGCTTCGCCTCGCTGACTTCCTTGAAATAGGTGAACTCATGGCAATCGACGCCCTCAACCGCAACGAATCCTGCGGCGGTCATTTCCGTATCGAGTCCCAGACTGAAGAAGGGGAGACCAAGCGTGACGATGAGAATTACATGTATGTAGCCGCCTGGGAGTACAAGGGTGAAGGAAATGCACCTGAACTCCACAAGGAACCTCTGAAATACGAGAACATCAAGATTGCAACCAGAAACTATAAAGACTAACAGAGATGGATTTTAAACTTAAGATATGGCGTCAGAAAAACGCCAAGGCCAAGGGTCACTTCGAGACTTATGAAGTCCACGACATCGAGGAGGATGCATCTTTCCTCGAGATGCTCGACATACTCAACGAGCAGCTCATCAGGGAGGGCATCGATCCCGTTGCAGTAGATAAGGGTTGCAAGAACAGCGGTCCGGTTTCATTCGACCACGACTGCCGTGAGGGTATTTGCGGCGCCTGCTCGCTTTATATAGACGGCCGTGCACACGGTCCTGACGATGAGGTTACCACCTGCCAGCTCTTCATGCGCAAGTTCAAGGACGGTGCTACCATCACCGTAGAGCCATGGAGAAGTGCCGGTTTCCCTATTATCAAAGACCTCGTTGTCGATAGGGGAGCGTACGACAAGATACTCCAGGCCGGAGGTTATGTTTCAGTACGCACCGGCGGTGTTCCTGACGCAAATGCCATTCCTATCCCTAAGAAGAATGCAGACGAGTCAATGGACGCTGCTGCCTGCATCGGCTGCGGTGCCTGCGCAGCGACCTGTAAGAACGGTTCAGCCATGCTTTTCGTGGCTGCCAGGGTTTCTTCACTCGCTCTTCTTCCACAGGGCAGGGTAGAGGCCGCAAGGCGTGCAAAGGCTATGGTAGCCAAGATGGACGAGCTCGGATTCGGTGCCTGCACCAACACCCGCGCCTGTGAGATGGAGTGCCCTAAGCACATAACCGTCAATCATATAGCCCGTCTGAACAGAGAGTTCCTCTGCGCCAAGTTCAAAGACTGATACTTATATGTATATATGAAAAAGCCGGTCATTGCGACCGGCTTTTTTTTATTACCACAGGAAATTGTCGAAAGGATACCTTCCGGCGTGTATTTCAGCCACTATCTTGTAGATATCGTTCCTCAGTTTATCAATTCCCGTCTTGTCTTTTGCGGATATGAATACACATGGAGTGTTTTCACTTGCTATCCAGCTGTTCTTGAATTCGTCCAGAGAGTAGTTTTTCTGCGTTTTAGGCACCAATGAGAACTCGTCATACTCTTCATAGCTATAGGCGTCTATTTTATTAAATATGACCAAAACAGGCTTGTTTGCGGCGTCTATTTCCTTCAGTGTCCTGTTTACCACTTCCATCTGTTCTTCAAAGTCTGGATGGGATATATCCACTACGTGCAGAAGCACATCCGCCTCCCTTACTTCATCGAGGGTGCTTTTGAATGCTTCCACGAGCTGTGTAGGCAGTTTTCTTATGAATCCCACCGTGTCGCTCAGCAGGAAAGGACAGTTTTCTATGACCACTTTCCTGACAGTTGTATCCAGGGTGGCGAAGAGTTTGTTTTCTGCAAAGACATCCGTTTTGGCCAGCAGATTCATCAATGTGGATTTGCC
>SFJB01000167.1 GCA_004555145.1 Bacteroidales bacterium
TATCATACTGAAGAACCATATTACGAACATTGCCTGCTGAGTATTGTCACTGAAGTTGGAGACCAGCAGCCCGAATGAGGCCATCACAAGGATGTGCGCCAGGGTGAAGACCATTATTGCCAAGAGGCTTCCGCAGCTTCGGTAGCCGAAGACCAGAAGGGCGAGCAGCAGGCAGGAGAAGACCATAAACAGGGCAACAGCAAGGTATGGCACCATCTTGCAGACGATGAACGCCGTCTTGGGTACAGGCGTGACGTTGATCTGCTCGATAGTACCCTTCTCCTTCTCGGAGACGATGTTCATCGCCGGCAGGAAACCGCAAAGCATCGTAACGGCGATGACTATCAGCGCTGGTATCATAAAGAGCTTGTAGTCAAGATATTGATTGTATGCATAAGCCTCTCTGATTTCCGGCCCCGAGGCGTTTTGGAGCAGTGTCTCCCCGCCCCGGTATGAAGCCAGGAAGCCTGCGATGCAGGCACTAAGGTAGCGCGAGCCTATGCTGCCGCGAGTGCCGTTGACGGTGTTGACTTTGATGCCCAGAGGGACGGGATCTCCCTTAGCGGCGCCGTCGCCCAGGTAGCGCGAGAAGCCGCTCTCGATGGTCAGGATGGCGTCCACCTTGCCACGGTCCATCAGAGCCTGCGCCTCAGCGGGCGAGGACACAAGCTCGCAGAGCTGGAAGTAGCCGGAGGCGCTGCACCCTTCAAGCAGCAGGGTGGATTCGGGGATTCGGTCGCCGTCCACTACCGCCAGCCTGATGTTCTTCACCTCCATATTGGCGGCAAAAGGGAAAACGAGCACAATAAGCAGCGGGAAGCACATCACCATACGCGGCATCCCGGGATCTCTGAAGAACTGTTTGAACTCTTTCTTTATCAAATACTTCCACATACTCTATTTCAATCTGGTCCTGAAACGTTTGATGCTCAGAGCGAGCAGTAGCGCCATCATCCCCAGCAGCACGACGAACTCCGGGGCATAAGAGGCGAAGCCCGCTCCCTGAATCATAATCTTGCGGGCGATTGCAATGTACCAGCGCGCGGGAATAAGGTCGCCAAGCAAGCGCAGCGCCCCCGGCATGCTATCGAATGGGAAAATGAAGCCCGAGAGCATCATAGTCGGCATCGTAAGACCCATTCCGCATATCAGCAGCGCAGTCTGCTGGCTGGAGGCAAGGGTTGAGACGAGTATTCCAAGTCCCAGCGACGCTCCCACGAAGATGAGCGATACGAGGGTGAGCATCAGCAAGCTTCCCCTTAGCGGCACACCCATTACATAGCGCGCGAGAAGCAGGATGGAGACATAGTTGACGGTCGAGAGAACAAGATACGGCGTCAGCTTGCTCAGAATCATCCAGAACGGACGTACGGGCGAGACGAGAACTAGCTCGAGCGTGCCAAACTCTTTCTCCTTGACAATAGACACTGCCGTCATCATCGTGCAGATAAGCATCAGGATAAGGCCCATCACGCCCGGTACGAAGTTGTAGGATGAATTCATTGAAGGATTGTACATAAGTTGAACCGTCGCCCCGGCCTCGCTCATCGAAGGGTTGATGGCGCCCTTGATGTAGTTGCAGACTATCTGGGAGGTATTGGGGTCCGACCCGTCGCTCACTATTCTGATGGTATTCCCGCCTTCGGAGGCGAGGGCGTCGTAGTCTGCTGAGAAAATCACCGCAGCCTTTGCCCTGCCGCTTTTGAGTCGCGCGTCAATCTGCGATGGGCTGGCGAGCAACTCCCCTATTTCCAGATACTTGTTTGCGTCAAGGCGCTCCACGAGGCTGCGCACGGCCGGGTCGGCAATGTCGCCAACTACGTCTACGACGGCATTGTTGACGTCAGTGCTGATAGCGAAGCCGAATAGCAGAATTTGCACCACAGGCATCACCAATACTATCATCATAGTCCTCACATCCCTGAAGATGTGTCTGAATTCCTTGACTATAAATGCTCCTATCTCTTTCATAATCAATCCGTTCTTTGCGCCCTTCCAGCTATGCGGCAGAAGACTTCGTCCATATTCGAAGCCCCGAAGCGGCTCTTGAGCCCGGCGGGGCTGTCGAGGGCCTCTATTCTTCCGTCCACCATTATCGACACCCTGTCGCAGTACTCCGCCTCGTCCATATAATGCGTGGTCACGAATACGGTCACCCCCGCTTCTGCGGCCTCGTAGATCATCTCCCAGAAGTTGCGCCTCGTCTTGGGGTCCACCCCACCCGTCGGCTCATCGAGAAAAACTATCTGCGGATTGTGAATCATCGCTATGCTGAAGGCGAGCTTCTGCTTCCAGCCAAGGGG
>SFJB01000039.1 GCA_004555145.1 Bacteroidales bacterium
CAACATCACCAAGGTGCGCATACTCAAATCCGGAAAGGAAGGTTACAAGATAGATTTGGGACTTGACGGCGTGGAATTTATTCCTATTTCAAAAACATACGAGCAGAATGTGCTCGCCCGTTTCAATTCAAGATAATTATGTGGCAAAGAATCCAAACACTCTATTTGTTCATCTCAACTGTCCTCATAGGACTGCTCTTTTTCTGCAGCAAGGCTGAAACCCTTGGAGCTGACGGTTCGCAGCAGGTGATGTTCACCGTGTACCTGCCCTATACCGTGCTCCTGGTTATTATAAGCCTGCTCAATGTACTCGCCCTGACCTGCTACAAGTTCAGGATATTCCAGATGCGTACCGCCGTGCTCGCTGCCATCATTACCCTGGCGCTGCAGGTATGGCTCGCAGTGGATTATTTCACCGCAGCCGAAGGACTGCGTTTCCATCTTACGGTGCTCTTCCCTCTGGCCGCCATCGTCTGCGACCTGCTTGCGGCGAAGAACATCTTCTCCGACGAGCTGATGGTACGCAGCGCGTCCCGACTCAGATCATCCAAAAAACACTGATTGATAACATTATGAGAATACCGGAATCAGAACTCATCATCAATTCGGACGGCTCAGTTTTCCACATTCACATACGTCCGGACCAGCTCGGCGACAAGGTAATCCTCGTCGGCGACCCTGGCAGAGTGGAAATGTTCAGACCTTTGTTCAGCGAAATTCAGTGCGAAGGCTCTTCCCGTGAATTCGCTTGGATAACAGGCATTTACAATAACTGCCGTGTGACGGCGCTGTCCACGGGAATAGGCACGGACAACATCGATATCGTGATGACCGAGCTTGATGCCCTGGCAAATATCGACTTTGCGACCCGCGAGGTGAAAGCGGAGCACAAGACCCTGGACATACTGCGAATCGGAACCTGCGGGGCAATTCAGCCCGAGATTCCTCTCGGAGCCTTCATCTTCTCCCATATTTCCGTGGGATGCGACGGCCTGCTCAACTGGTATGACAACAGGGACAGCATTGCCCTGCTCGACTTCGAGGAAGCCTTCAAGGAGCACGTGCATTGGGACAGGCACCTCCCCGACCCGTATTTCGTGCGTGCCAGCGACAAGCTCATCAGGCTTTTCGAGGACTGCACAGTAAAGGGAATGACCATCTCCGCTTCGGGCTTCTACGGCCCTCAGGGAAGGGTTGTGCGCCAGGGTCTGGCAATGCCGAATATGCTTGAGGACTTCGAGAGCTTCGAGTTCGGAGGATATAAGATCACCAACTTCGAGATGGAGGGCTCCGCTCTTGCCGGACTTGCCGCCAAGCTCGGCCATAACGCAGGCACGGTATGCTGCGCCATAGCCCACCGCTATCTCAAGGATGCAAATACGGACTACAAGCCAAGGGTAAGGCAACTTGTCGAGCTCGCCCTTGACAGGCTCACGAGTTAGCTCAGCTCAGGTAGCGTACGTTTGAGCCTTCGGTGCTGTACAGTGACAAGAGCCTGTCGCTGACCGCCCCGAAGGTTTTTTCTATCTCGTCTCTTCCTATCTGGGGCATTTCCCGGGATTCCGGGCGGAGAAGGTCGCGGCTTTCGGCTTCGAAACGCAGTATGTCATAGTCAACGCCTTTGGAGTAAAGAAGGCAGGAAGTGAAGCAGCTGCTGTCCCTTGCCGCCGCCAGGAGCAGGTGGATGGCCGAAACACAGTCGGTCCCGCAGCGAAGAGCTTCGTAACCGGCCAGGCTCATCATCCTTTCCGTTGAGATGTGGGGAACTACTGAGTCATGGTATTGCAAAGGCGTATCCCGGAATAGCAGTCTGTCCAGCTCAAGTTTGAACTCGGAAGTATCTATGTTCAAGGCCTTGAGCAGGATACACGCCTTGTTGCCGGCGTGGCGCAGTATTCCGAGCACGACGTGGTCCGCCCCCATTGCCCTGTGGCCGGTGCGGAGCGCTTCCTCCCTGGCATAGGAGAGTATGCGCGTCAGTTCCTCTGAACAGCACAACCTCATACAGTAAATTACAGTTCAAAAATAGCAATTTTCTCGGAATTATTTAGTAAATTTGCATATTTGGAATTAATAGATTCAAGTTTATGGATAGTGAGGTAAAGAATCCCGAAGAAATCAAGGAAGAAGTGACGGGCATTATCGAGCCCGTGGAAATAGACCACGAGATGCGCACCGCGTACATCGACTATTCGATGTCCGTAATCGTTTCCCGTGCCCTTCCTGATGCGAGGGATGGCCTGAAGCCTGTGCAGCGCCGAGTTCTTTTCGGTATGGACGGCCTGGGCCTGAATTATGGCGGACAGACCAAGAAGTCCGCACGTATCGTCGGCGAGGTGCTCGGTAAGTTCCACCCGCACGGCGACTCAAGCGTCTATGACGCGATGGCGCGTCTGGCGCAGAATTGGAATCAGAGATATCCTTTGGTATATGGTCAGGGCAATTTCGGATCAATGGACGGCGACCCGGTTGCGGCAATGCGTTACACCGAGGCTAAGCTGGAGAAGATTTCCGACGAAGTCCTCGCCGATATAGACAAGGATACCGTGGATATGACCCTGAACTTCGACGACTCCCTCGAGGAGCCGACGGTGCTTCCTACCAAGGTCCCTCTCCTCCTGCTCAACGGTTCGTCCGGTATCGCCGTGGGTATGGCGACCAATATGGCTCCGCACAATCTCGGCGAGGTCTGCGATGCCATTTGCGCATACATCGACAATCCCGACATCTCCACCGAAGGGCTGATGGAGCACATCAAGGGCCCGGATTTCCCTACAGGAGGCATCATTATGGGCCGCCAGGGCATAATCGACGCATACAACACCGGCCGTGGCCGCGTGGTGCTCAGGGCGAAAGCCGAGATCGAGGAGCACGACAACGGCAGGGAAGCCATAGTCGTGACTGAGGTCCCTTATATGGTCAACAAGGCCGATATGCTTGCGCGCATCAGCGAAATGGTGCGTGACAAGAAGATCGAGGGCATCTCCGAAATCAGGGAGCTCACAAACAGGCAGGGCATACGCATAGAATTCCTTGTGAAGAAGGATGCCAACGCCAGCGTAGTGCTCAATACCCTCTACAAGTACACCGCGCTCCAGAGCAGTTTCTCAATCAATAACGTGGCCCTTGTGGACGGCAGACCTAGAACCTTGACCCTCAAGGATATGCTTGCCACCTTCATCGACTTCCGCCACGAAGTGGTGGTGCGCCGCACCCGCTTCGAGCTCGACAAGGCGAAGAAGAGGGCCCATATACTCGAAGGTCTGCTCAAGGCAATCGATGTCATCGACGAAATCATCGCCATCATAAAGACATCCAGAAGCGTGGATCTCGCCAAGGCTACGCTTTCCGAGCGCTTCGGCTTCGATGACCTCCAGGCTTCCGCAATCGTGGAGATGCGCCTGCGTCAGCTCACCGGACTCGAGAAGGAGAGGCTCCAGGCCGAGTACAGCGAGCTCGAGAAGTTCATTGCCCGCTGCGAACAGATTCTCGCGAGCGACGAAGAGCAGCTTGCAATCGTAAAGCAGGAGTGCATGGACCTCAAGGCCAAGTTCGGCGACCCTCGCCGTACTGAGATAACTATCTCCGACGAGGAGTTCAATCCTGAGGACTTCTATGCCGACGATGACGTGGTCATCACCATCTCCCACCTCGGATACATCAAGCGCACTCCGCTCACCGAGTTCAAGACCCAGGCGAGGGGTGGAATGGGCAAGAAAGCCAGCGCTACCAGGGATGAGGATTTCATCGAACACATCTACGTGGCCAACATGCACTCCACGATGCTCTTCTTCACCGACAAGGGCATGTGCTACAGACTCAAGGTGTACGAGCTTCCGGAGGGCTCCAGGACCTCGAAGGGAAGGGCGGTGCAGAACCTGCTCTCCATAGATTCAAGCGACAGCATCAGGACCTATCTCAACGCCAAGTCAATAGAGAGTCCGGAGTACACCGAAAGCCATTTCGTGACCCTCGTCACCAAGAGGGGAGTGGTCAAGAAGACCACCCTGTCCGAGTACGCCAACAAGCGCAGCCGCAACAAGGGAATAATAGCGATCAACATCAGGGAGGGAGACGAACTCCTGGATGCCATACTCACCGACGGAAGCGAGCAGATACTCCTTGCTGCACGCGCGGGACGCTGCTGCCGCTTCGAGGAGGACGAACTTCGCCCACTCGGACGCAACTCTTCGGGCGTTCGCGGCATCTCCATTGAAGAGGATGACGAAGTGATTGGAGCTATCAGCTACGCCAAGGAAAGCGAGGATGCATCCGCACACAGCATACTGGTAGTCAGTGCAAACGGATTCGGAAAACGTTCCGATTACGAAGAGTACAGAACCACCTCCAGGGGAGCCAAGGGTGTGAAGACCATCAACATCACCGATAAGACTGGCCCGCTTGTTGCAATAAAGGACGTAACTGAGGCCAATGACCTTATGATCATCACCAAGTCCGGTCTTACCATCAGGATGGATGTGTCCGAGATTAGGCTCGCAGGAAGGGCAACCCAGGGTGTAAAGCTCATCAACCTCAAGGAAGGTGATTCGATAGCAGCTGTATCTCCTGTTGCCAAGGAGGAGGATGAGATTCCGACCGAGAATTCCGGTGAAGTTCAGGCTGAGACTCAGAATAAAGTGGAACAATAATATTTTAAACGATAGAATCGTATGAAAAAAATCTTTTTAGTTCTCGCACTCGCAGCCGCAGTATCGGCTGTAGATATGCAGGCGCAGCCGAAGAACGCAGCAGCTGCCAAGGCAGCCGTAGACAAGGCGGCAGCAGCAACCACCAATCCTAAGCAGAATACCAAGCCTGCTACCTGGATCAAGTACGGCAAGGCTCTTCTCGATGCCTACAACTTCCCGAAGGGCAACGTCTGGATCGGTATGTCAAGGCAGGAATTCTCACTCGTGGCATCATCAGACAAGCCGGTTTCCGAGCAGACCGTAAACGTAGGCGAAAGGACTTTTACCAAGGTATCCTTCACCAACAGGAATTATTATTTCTCAGAGAACGGTCTCCTCGAGATTGTCGAGGTTACTGAGCCAGTGCTTGCGGACCCTCTTGGAGAAGCCCTCAAGGCTTACAAGGAAGCAGCCAGGCTCGATACCGGCTCCAAGTCCAAGAAGGATATCTCAGAGGCTCTCAAGTCCATTTCGGAGAAATATTCCGAGGATGCATATGCAGCATACAGCCTCGGCGATATGAGCAAGGCATCAGTTCTCTTCGAGAATGCGGCAGAAGCTGCCGGCACCGCTCCATACAGCACTCTCGACACCAATTCAGTGTACAACGCTGCATACACCGCATGGGCCGCCAACGAGCTTGAGCGTGCAGAGAAGCTCTTCAACAAGGGTATCGAACTCGGATATGCAGGAAGCGACGGTGATTCCTACGCCAAGCTTGCCGACATTGCAGAGAAGACAGAACGTCCTGAGGCTCAGAAGTCATATCTCGAGAAGGGATTCTCAAAGTATCCTCAGAGCCAGGCTATCCTCGTGGGACTCATCAACTACTATCTCAAGAGCGGAGACGACACCGACCGTCTTTTCGAGCTTCTCGACGAAGCCAAGAAGAACGAGCCTGACAATGCTTCCCTTTACTATGTCGAGGGCAATATTCACGAAAAGCTCGGACATCTCGATGAGGCAGTTGCAGCATACCGCAAGTGCGCTGATGTAAATCCTGAGTATGAATGGGGCTACATCGGAGAAGGAATCCACTTCTACAACCTCGCAGTTTCTCTCCAGGAGAAGGCATCCAACGAGCTTGACGACGCCAAGTACATGGCGCTTATGGGCGAGTTTGAGAACAGCCTCAAGGCCTGCATCCCTGCTTTCGAGAAAGCTTTCGAGTTGACCAAGGATGAAGAGATCAAGGTGAACGTTGCCGAGTACCTCAAGAACGCTTGCTACCGCTTCATCAGCGAGGGCGACGAGTACAAGGCCAAGTACGACAAGTACAGCGCTATTGTAAACGGCTAATTTTCTATAGGCCAGACAATTGAAGTGGCTTCTGCGACCCTCTTCAGGGTGGAGACCATATTCAGATAATCAGAATCAGTGAGCCATTCGCTTCGGCGGGTGGCCCACCTTTTTATATCTATGGTCATATAGTTGTCGGTGAGTGTCCCGGGCAGTGTGCACCAGGTGAAGTTGAGCGAAGGCTCGCGTACCGTGCACTCCCCGCATTCCTTCTTGACGAATGTCAGTTCCACCACCAGACCGAGTCTGGTGTTTTTGGCGCTCATATTGGACACTGCGTTGCCTAGAGAGTAGATTACCGGCCTTCCGTCTATGTGGCAGCTGTCCTGGACCACGTGTGGGTGTGAGCCCACTATAGCGTCCACGCCTTGCTCTACGAGCCATTTTGCCCAGTCTTCCTGCCCGGCATCGTGCCTGAGGGAGTACTCCGTTCCCCAGTGCGGCAGTGCGAGTATGAAATCCGCCCCCTTTTCCCTTGCCCTGACTATTGCCTCCGATACGGACTTCCTGTCCATAAGGTTTACGCTCGGGAAAGCTCCGCTGCCGGGATTGTTGGTGCCGTAGGTGAAGTTCAGCAGCGCTATGCTTATACCTTTGGCTCTCAGTATCAGCGGGTTTCTGGATTTTAGTTCCAAACTGTCCCTCGCGCTTCCGCAATGCATCACTCCCAGGCGGTCGTACACCTCCAGAGTGCGCTCCAGGCCTTTGCGGCCCCGGTCGAGTATGTGGTTGTTGGCTGTGAGGAACACGTCCACTCCAAGCGCCTGCACATAGCTTGCGTAGCTGTCCGGTGCGCTGAAGGCAGGGTACCCGCTGTAGGGCTCGCCTCCCAGGGAAAACTCCATATTCGCGAGCGCGAAATCCGCCTCTTCGATTATGGGCTTGAGCTCGGAGAGAAAGGGGCTGCAGTCGTACTCCAGCTGCCTTGAGTGCATCATTACATCTCCCATCACGACAATCTTCACACTGTCGCTTCTTTCCAAGGGGGCAGGGTAGGGAATTTCGTATCTGAAGCCGTTCTGTGCCCCTGCGCTGCAGATTGACAGCAGCAGGGCGGCTATGGTTACAGTCTCGCGCATATAGACTGCAAATATAAAAAGTTTTGCTAAATTTGCAATTTGGGATTATATCGAAGTATGAAACAGTTTCATTCCATATTTCTGCTCGTTCTGTTGAGCCTCAGCCTTAGCTCCTGCGACCTTTTCAGGAAGATTGCAGGGCGTCCGACTTCCGCGGACATCGAGAAGAAGCGCAGCGCCCTGGAGATGGAGCAGAAGGCTCATAATGACAGACTGGACTCGTTGAAACTCTTGCAGACGCAGATTTCGGACTCGCTTGCGGCTCTGGATTCCATACGCCTGCAGGGCAGTTCAATCGTGGAGGCAAGACAGCTTACGGACCAGGAAAAATCCAGACTGCCTTACTCCTACTATGTCATAGTAGGGGCCTTTGGAAATCCCGAGAATGCAGGGCGTTTCGCCCAGCAGGCTTCAGAAGCCGGCTATCCTTCCACTCTCATCCGCTATCGCAACGGCTTCACCGCCGTGGGCGTCTGTCCTACTGACAGGATAGTGGATGCTTATGAATCTCTCAAGGCCGTCAGACAGAGCGGTTTCTGCCCGGACGCCTGGATACTCAACAACAGATAGTGTATGAAGAGAATAGCGATTTTGCTCCTGCTTTGCCTGGTTCCCATGGCAGTTAAGGCCCAGTTCAGGTCATCCTCCCTGGATGCTCTCAGGGACAGCGAGATTGTCACCGAGATGAAGGAACAGGTCTCCTATCTCGCCTCAGCTATGCTGGAAGGCAGGGCTGGAGGAAGTCAGGGTGAAAAGGAAGCGGCAGAATACATCAGCGGAATACTGGAGTCCTATGGCCTGGACCTCATAGGAGGCAGCGATGTGGAGACCTTCGGCATTCTTCGGGAGAACGGGGATACTCTCCGCTCCGGCAATGTGATCGCCGTCATTCCCGGTTACGATCCGGAACTCAAAGACAATTACATAGTTATCGGTGCCCGTCTTGACAACCTTGGATCCTCCCGGGTCAATGTCAACGGGACCGAACGCGAGAAAATCTTTTACGGCGCCAACGGCAATGCTTCCGGTTTGGCTATGCTTATGCAGCTCGCCAAGAAGCTCAGCATCAACAGGGTGCTGCTCAAGCGCACGGTAATCATAGCCGCCTTCGGGTCCTCGCTCAATGCCTCTGCCGGATCGTGGTATTTCCTGAACCGCTCCATAGGTGCGAAACTCCGTATAGATGCGATGGTCAATCTCGACATGCTGGGAACCGCATCAGGCGGCTTCTATGCCTATACCTCATCCAACCCCGACCTGAATACCCGTCTGGACCAGGTATCCGCAAGCCTCCAGCCCATCACTCCACGCATAGTCTCCGAGGAGCCCGTGGCTTCGGACCACAGGTCCTTCTACGAACACGAGATCCCTTCAGTGCTCTTCACGACCGGTATGTATCCTGAATACAACACCGAACGCGACACTCCGTCGATACTCGAATGGGAGGATATGGAGAGGGAACTTGAGTTCATCTACAACTTCTGCCTGAATCTGGCGAACGGCAAGGCTCCTGCATTCCGGGAGGAAGGTATCCCGCAGCTGAGCAACACTTCCGACGAGATTGTATCCTTCGGCGACTGTGACGTGAAACCTGCCTTCCTCGGTTCCCGCGACCCTGCGGATTTCCTGAAGAAGTGGGTATATGTTTACCTGCGCTATCCTGAAGAGGCTGTGGAAAACGGCATACAGGGCAAGGTGCTGGTGGACTTTGTCATCGACGAAAAGGGCAAGGTGCAGGACGTGAGGGTGGTAAAAGGAGTGGATGAACTCCTGGATGCCGAAGCGGTCAGGGTGGTGAGTGCGTCCCCGAACTGGAAGCCTGCGCAGGTAAGAGGCAAGAAGGTGAAGTGTCATATGACGATATACGTTGAGTTTAAACTCGAAAGAAGAAATAAATAGTTATATATACAATGGATTACGATTTCAGGTCAATTGAGTCAAAATGGCAGGCCAAGTGGGCGGCCGAGAAGCGTTACAAGGTGGTTGAGGATAAGTCCAGGCCGAAGTTCTATGTTCTGGATATGTTTCCATATCCTTCCGGAGCAGGTCTTCACGTAGGCCATCCTCTCGGTTACATTGCCAGCGATATTTTTGCCAGATACAAGAGGCTCAAAGGCTTCAACGTCCTGCATCCTATGGGCTACGATGCTTTCGGTCTGCCGGCTGAGCAGTATGCCATCCAGACCGGACAGCACCCTGAGAAGACTACCAGCGACAATGTGGCCCGTTACCGCCAGCAGCTCGACCGTATAGGTTTCTCATACGATTGGGACAGGGAAGTGCGCACCTGTGACCCGGAGTTCTACAAGTGGACACAGTGGGCTTTCCTGAAAATGTTCGACAGCTGGTACGACCCTCAGCAGAACAAGGCAAGGCCGATTTCCGAGCTCGTGGACAGATTCGCGACCACGGGTTGGGAAGATGTAAGCCCCGAGCAGTGGAAGGCGGCATCCGAAAAGGAGAAGTCAGACATACTGATGCGCTACCGCATCGCATACCAGGGTGAAACGAGCGTGAACTGGTGCGAAGGCCTGGGTACCGTGCTCGCGAATGACGAGGTAAAGGACGGACTCAGCGTCAGGGGCGGTTTCCCGGTGGAACAGAAGAAGATGACCCAGTGGCAGTTGCGTGTCTCAGCGTACGCCGGCAGGCTCCTGGATTCGCTCGACAGGCTCGATTGGTCCGATTCCCTGAAGGAGATGCAGCGCAACTGGATAGGCCGTTCCGAGGGCACGGAGATGATATTCGATACAGTGTGCGGGGACAGGCACATGCCAGTGACCATATTCACTACCCGCGCGGACACGGTATTCGGCGTCACGTTTATGGTGCTCGCCCCTGAGAGTGAACTCGTGCAGCAGCTCACCACCCCTGATCGCAAGGAGGAGGTGGAGGCATACGTGGCTGCGGTCAGAAAGAAGACCGAGCGCGAGCGCATCTCCGAAACAAAGAGCGTAACTGGCGTATTCTCAGGTTCTTATGGCATCAATCCTCTGACCGGGGAGCAGGTGCCTATATGGATTTCCGAGTACGTGCTCGCAGGCTACGGCACCGGTGCCATTATGGCGGTACCGGCCCACGACAGCAGGGACTACGCCTTCGCAAAGAAGTTCAATCTCCCTATTATTCCTCTCATCGAAGGTTGCGATGTCAGTGAGCAGAGCTTCGACGCCAAGGACGGAATAATGTGCAATTCCGGTTTCCTCAACGGAATGAAGGTGAAAGATGCCATCGAGGCAGCCAAGGACTATGTCGAGGCCCACGGCCTGGGCCGCCGCAAGACCAACTACCGTCTGCGTGACGCCATCTTCTCCCGTCAGAGATACTGGGGAGAGCCTTTCCCGATTTATTATAAGGACGGTATCCCTGTTCCCCTCCCAGAGTCGGAGCTTCCTCTCCGTCTTCCTGAAATCAGTTCATACAAGCCTTCGAAGGACGGCGAACCGCCTCTTGCAAGGGCCAAGGACTGGACCTACAAGGGCTATCCTCTCGAGAAGAGCACTATGCCTGGTTTCGCGGGATCCAGTGCCTACTATCTGCGCTATATGGATCCGCACAACGACAAGGCCCTCGTCAGCAGTGAAGCCAACGGGTATTGGAGGAGCGTCGACCTTTATGTCGGCGGCACCGAACATGCTACGGGGCATCTCATCTACTCCCGCTTCTGGAACAAGTTCCTCTATGACCTCGGATACGTCTGCGAGGACGAGCCTTTCCGCAAGCTGGTGAACCAGGGAATGATACAGGGCAGGTCCAACTTCGTCTACAGAATCGTAGGCACCAACAAGTTCGTTTCCAGCGGACTGAAGTCCGCTTACGACACCACTGAAATCCACGTGGACATCAATCTCGTGCATAACGACAAACTTGACCTGGAAGCCTTCAGGAAATGGCGTCCCGAGTTCGAGGATGCGGAGTTCGTCCTTGAAAATGGGGAATACATCTGCGGATGGGCTGTCGAGAAGATGAGTAAGTCAATGTACAACGTTGTCAATCCTGACGACATCTGCAACAGCTACGGAGCCGACACCCTGCGTCTGTATGAGATGTTCCTCGGACCTGTGGAGCAGAGCAAGCCTTGGGATACCAAGGGAATTGATGGAGTCAACAGGTTCCTCAAGAAGTTCTGGAGACTCTTTTACGACAGGGACAACTGGCTCGTGAATGATGGGAAGGCCAGTCCTGCCGAACTTAAGGTGCTCCACAAGCTCATCGCCAAGGAGCAGGAGGATATAGAGAATTTCTCATACAACACCACCATCAGCGCGTTCATGATTGCGGTCAACGAGCTTGGCGCCCTGAAGTGCTCCAAAAAGGAAATCCTTGAGCCTATGGTAGTGCTGCTCTCTCCGTTTGCGCCGCATATGGCAGAGGAGCTCTGGCAGAATCTCGGCCACGACAGCAGCGTGACGGAAGCCAGCTTCCCTGAATATGTCGCAGCATATGCCGCCGAAGACAATGTGACCTATCCTGTCCAGTTCAACGGCAAGATGCGCTTTACCGTAGAACTTCCGAAGAGTGCATCTCCTGCCGAAGTCGAGGCAGCGGTGCGCTCTATGGAGCAGACCGCAAAGTGGTCTGAAGGCAAGAACATAGTCAAGGTCATCGTAGTACCGGGAAGAATCATCAACATAGTGCTCAAGTAATGGATTTCAAGAAAATCAGCCACACGCTCAGGGACTATCTCATACTCACGATAGCCTCCTTCATATTCGCATTTGCATGGGAGGGATTTATGATTCCCAACGGTATGTCCGCCGGTGGAATGATGGGTCTTTGCACCATCATACAATATGCGACGGGAGGCTTCCTCCAGGCCCAGTACACCTACATAGGCATCAATGCCATCCTCATAGTGATTGCAGTGCTTGCTATGGGTATAGGCTTCGGTTTCAAGACCATATACTGCATCGTGGTTTCCTCCTTTGCTATGGGCCTTCTGGGCAGCATAGAGGCGATACACAGCGTTCCGGGAGAGTTCTTCTTCATCCAGGAGAAGGTGCTGGTCCCTGTCTTTGCAGGTGCCCTTGAGGCCGTGGGCATAGGTCTGGTCCTGCGCTACGGCGGCAGCACCGGAGGCACCGACATCGTTTCCCTGATGGTCAACAAATACTGGCCGATTTCTCTGAGTATGATATACCTTGTCACGGATCTCGTGATATGATATGTGTTACGGTCTCGAGGAGCTCGTGGTCTTCTCCCTGATGATCGATATGGTGGTCGGAGGTAAGCGTTCCTCTTACCAGCTACTCGTCTTTTCCGAAAAGTTCAATGAAATCGCCGACCATATCATCAACAATATGAACAGGGGAGTCACTGTGCTCCAGGCCCAGGGCTGGTACACGAAGAGTGAGAAGAAAGTGCTCCTGATTCTAATCAACCAGAAGGAACTTCCTGCCCTTACCAAGGTCATCAAGAGCACCGATCCCCGTGCCTTCATGTCCATTTCTCCTACGCACAACGTATATGGGGAGGGCTTCGAGGAAATCAAGGCCGGAGTGGAGATAAAGAAGAAAAAAGATAAAAAACAGTAGATTCAAACAGTAGTGTATTAAATGTTACAGTTCAAGAAAAGCTTTTGGAGAAGTATCAAGGAGTACCTTGTCATCACGATAGGACTTGTGTCCTACGTGCTGGGATGGACGCTCTTCCTGGTGCCTAACAACCTTATCGGTGGCGGTGTCACCGGTATCGCCTCCATAGTCCAGTATGCCACGGGCATAAAAATCGGATATACCTATTTCGTGGTGAATGTAGGTCTGCTTATCGCCGCACTCTTCGTCCTGGGCAAAGGCTTCGGCGGCAAGACCGTTTACGCCATCATACTTGCGTCCTTGGGAATGAACGTGATGCAGGCTGTGATACCGGAAGACATAGTCACGATTCTTGCCACGGACAACGGCAAGCTTATGAGCACCATTATGGGTGGAATACTCGCAGGAGCGGGTATGGGAATGACTATGTCCCAGGGCGGAAGCACCGGAGGTACCGATATCATTGCGCTGATTGTGAACAAGTACCGCAATGTATCTCCGGGCAGGATGATACTCTTTATGGATGTCGCCATCATATTGTCGTCCCTGCTGGTGCCTTCTTACACTTCAGACGGTACCCTTATGCCGTGGGCAGACAAGATTACCACCGTCGTATACGGTTTCATCCTGGTAGTTATCGTAAGTACGGTGCTCGACCTCTACCTCTCCGGTTCGCGTCAGTCCGTCCAGCTCTTCATCCTTTCACAGAAATT
>SFJB01000040.1 GCA_004555145.1 Bacteroidales bacterium
CAATTTCCGGATCGATACTGTAGTTGATGAAGAATTGCAGACACACCGGAAGCACTATGAAATAAGCCACCAGCACCCCAAGGTAGAAAAGCAAGCTTGCAAGCACGAAGCCAAGGCGTATGACCTTCTTTTCTCCGGGATAGAGAGCCGGTGCCACGAATCTCCATAACTCATATATTATCAGCGGGAAAGAAAGCACCAGTCCCACAGCTAAGGATGCCCTGAGATGGACGAAGAACTGGGCGCTGACCTCAATGTTGACCAATTGCATAGAGAAGTCCCAGCCAAGCATCCTGTAAATGCAGAAATCCCTGCCTGCCGGGGCAAGGATAATATCAAAAAGCTCTTGTTTAAAAATCAAGCCCAGGGCGCTGAACGCACAAAGGTAAAGCACTGAACGGAAGAGAGTTCCCCTCAGCACCTCCAGATGGTCCCAAAATGACATCTCCGGGATGTCAGGAGCATTATTCGTCTTTGTTGATTTCGTCATCTACCTCACGAAGCCCTTCCTTGAAACTCTTCACACCCTTTCCGAGACCCTTCATCAACTCAGGAATCTTCTTTCCTCCAAAAATCAAAAGCACAACAAAGGCCAGAATCAGCACTTCTGTCCAGCCTATTACCAAAGGGTAAATCATCATACTAAAACAAATCATAACGGATACAAAAATACAAAAAATACTTTGTAACTCAAGCCCGAGGTGCAATTACCTTCAAAGCGCCGGGTAAAATGCTGATATCCAGAGTTTCAGGAGCATCGAAGCACTCCCCGTCAAAGTGTGCGGGACCTGGAACTGCACGTCTGATCACGATATGGCGTCCACGGTAGTGGTGCACCCTGCGACTGCGGTAGCAACGGCCGGTCATAAGTTTGATTGCGAGCGAAGGCAACTCTATGGTACGGAACATATCCAATACAGTTACCTCAAGTATTCCATCAGATACATCGGCAAGCGGGGTCACCTTGGCACCGTTGCCCCATTGATTGGAGTTTCCCACCGTAATGAGAACGGCATCCAATTCCAGGCTTTCCCCGTCAATTTCAAGCACATAATGTTCAGGGACAAAACCGTGCCACAGCTTTGCAGCCTGGAAGATATAGTTCCACAATCCCCTTTTCCCCGACTCTGCGAACATCTTGCTCACCCTGGCATCAAAACCGACTCCGCAGACTGAGAAAAAGGCTTTTCCATTCACAAAACCCGCATCCAGAGGCACAATACGCCCGGTAAGCAGGCTCTTGAGAGCTTTGCGCGGGCGGCGGCTGATTCCCAGGTCAAGAGCCAGCCCGTCTCCGCTGCCGCAAGGCAGTATGCCGAGAGTTCTCCCGCTGCCCAGAAGACCCCGGGCAACCTCGTTCACGGTACCGTCACCGCCGACTGCCACCACGACATCGTCTTCCGACTCCCGTGCCAGCAACTCGGCGTGAGCAGGAGCAGAGGTGAGTTCCAGCCTCTGTCCACTTTTGCGTAACAGCTTTATTATCTTTGCCTTGCGACCATTCCCCGAGATGGGATTCACTATGAAGACCATTATTCGAAAATATTCAGATTTTCATCGTATATCTCAGACTCGGCACCCAGGAAATGCAGCACACTATGGAAGACGCAATACTGCTGATACTGTTCCATCTCTTTGATTTTCAAGTTTTTGTCAGAGCTCCACACGATAAACGGAATCTCCAGCTGCTCCCTTGGAGCCATAGAAATGGGCACACCGTGCATATACAGCCCTGATTCACCCAGGGATTCTCCATGATCCGAGATGTATATCATACAGCTTCTCCAGCCTTCAAGTTCCTTGAGCTGGCTTATGGTATTGTGCAGCAGCCAGTCCGTGTAAATGATGGAGTTGTCATAAGAATTCATCAACTCATCGTGGTCGGCCTTGGCCATTTCCACGGTTTCACATACCGGGGTAAAATGTTCGAACTCAGCAGGATATCTTTTATTATAAGATGGCCCGTGACTGGTACTGGTATGAATTACAAGCAGCACCTTGTTTTTCCCGCTGCCCGTAATGTCATCCTTGAGGTTTTCGAAGAGTATGCCGTCATACTGAGGATCGGCATCCGGATAGCGCTCGCTCAAATCTTTGACTTTCAAATATTTATCTATGTGAAGAGGAGGCTCTCCCCAGTTGCTGGTACGCCATGTCACATCCGCTCCGCTGCGGTAGAGATAGTTCGGAAGGATTTCATAAAGCATGTCTGTAGCTTTATGGTCGAGTATCGCTTTGACTCCTGCGGTAGTGTAGGTAGCTGCAGCAAGGGTCGGCAGCGCAGCCACATCGTCCTGCTCCAGCAGCGGATTGGTTGGTCTGTCGTAGCCGTAAAGCGAAAAATGGTCGCTGCGCGCAGACTCGCCTATAACCAGCACAACCACATCCTTCTCCGAGTTCTTGAAACTCAGGTCCGGAAGCGGCAGTTCTTCGCGGTTGCGCTCACGCACTTTTAGTTGGTAGCGCACCGCATTCACGCTGTATGACCAGGGCATCAGCAGGCTTCCGAGCTGGGTAGCGTTGCGGTCAATCCACGGCCAGTTGCTCATATTGCCGAAAGCAACCCCAAGAATCACCGCCAGTGATATGCCGATATTGGCAAGGAAACGTTTGAACGAACCCCACTCGATCTTCACGAGAAAGAGCAGCACGCCAGGAAGTACCCCCAGAAGGAGCACGTAAAGCACGGCGGCAAGGGAGAAGAATCCCGATGCTTCGGAGAACTGGGTGTTGAATACGTTCCCCATCATCGTGTCGTCTATATAAACATCATAAGTATTTATAAAATAAAGACTTATGGCGTCGCCAACGAGAGTAAAGGCCACTAATGCGCGGCCAATGACCCGTCCGGGATACATCAGAAGGTAATAGAGGAAATAGTTGGCGGCGAGCATCAGGACAGCCAGACCGCTGACTATGAGGAAAGCATTGAAACCCGGCTCCACGTTGGCAAAGACGTGGCGGAAGAAGGGAATATGGAAAGCCAGCAGGGTAAAGACGCTCAACACTAAACAGACTATTCCCAGCTTAATCTTTTTGATTTTCATTTCTTGACAACTTTATATATTAGGAAGGCTACGGCTGCCGACAGGGCAAGCACAAGCAAATTGAACAATATGGTAAGCAGCACGTTCACCGTATGCTCGGACTCGCAATATGGAGAGTCTGCAATCGAAGCATCATAGCGGGCGAAAGGATTTGTATAAATCACCTCACCATCAGGGAAATACGCAGTTAATCGGGCATAAGCATCCCGCTCCTCCATCTTATATTCGAGCACGCTGCTACCCCGTACTGCTGCCAGGGTGCTGTGGCCGCTTCCCGTCACCTTTATGCTGTCGGCAGGGACTGAAAGCCTAAGGTAAATGGTGTCTTTTCTAAGTCCTATGTCTTCTATGCGGGGAAGTTCACGGTTCTTCGCATACTTGATTTCCCAATCTCCCCTGCCGTAGTCGGGGACGCGCATACTGTAATAGCATCCGTCCAGGAGGCATTTCTTGATATCTTCGTAACTTGCTGAAGGACAGCATAGGAAATTGCATCTGACAGCTATCCTGTCCGACCTGTCCGGATAGTGGAGATCGTCGTTTGCAAGACCGAAACTGTAATGTCCGGCGCTCAGGGCCCAGTCCCAATACTCCTGCTCGGTGCCGATTCCACTGTCGAGCTCCATTATCCTGTAACCTGTCAGCCTTTCCATCTGGGCTCGGCTTGTTCCTCCAGTCCTGTAAGGGTGGTTCATCTGGATGAAGTCGCAATCCCTGTTCAGGAGATCCAGCTGAAATTGCTTCTGGAAAGCGAAGAGCGGCAGCAAATTGTCGAAACGGTTCACCCTGTCGCTGCCGAACACCAACTTGTGATACTTGAAAAGGTTGTATCCGTGCTCATACACGTTTACCTGAAGGGCAGTGTCGAAAGGATGCGGGGTGAGTTCGTTATGGTTGGAGAAGGTGACAATGTCATACCCGAAAGCGGCAAGCGCCTCATAAGTCTCCATCGGACTGTATTCGCACTCGTTGAATATGCCTTCCACGCGGGTGTGGGTATGGAAATTGGCCCTCTTCCAGCAATGTGCGCTGTCGATCCTGCCATATGGGTCAAATATGTCCGGACCGCTGAACGGACGGGCTTCCGGGAAACGGTACACGGGACTCACCGAACTTATGCACAGCAGGAAAACCAGGGCAAGCAGCACGGTGGCCAGGGTCTTGGCGCTGATTTTCAGTATTTTTGTCATTATATCCTTCATCGGATCAAGTACAAGCTAATTTCAAAGCACTCTTTTATTAGCAAAGATACAAAAAAATGTCTATCTTTGAATGATTTATTCCAGTGGACGCGTATGAGACCTGAAACAGCAGCCGCAATAGACGCCATCAACGTCACACTGAATGCGGGTGGGATGAACACCATCAACATAGTGCTGGCGTTTGTAATGTTCGGGGTAGCCCTCGGCATCAGGCCGAAGATGTTCATCGACGTCTTCACCAAACCCAAGTCAGTGATTCTCGGCTTTGTATGCCAGATTGTGCTGCTTCCCCTGTTCACCTTTCTGCTTGCCCTTGCCTTCGGTGACAGCATCACCTGGACTATGGCTATGGGAATGATTCTGGTTGCCTCCTGCCCCGGGGGAAATATCTCCAACTTCATCTCTTCGCTCTCCAAGGCCAACATCGAGCTATCAGTAAGCCTTACAGCCATCAGCACTGCCCTGGCCATATTCACTACCCCGTTCAATTTCTGGCTCTACGGCAACCTGTATCTCAAGTTTGCACACATAGCCGGCGAAGTGCCCCAGCTCAGCATACCGCTATGGGATGTATTCAAAACCATTTTCATCCTTCTTGGAATTCCTCTGGTGCTCGGCGTGCTGACCACTCACTATTTTCCGAAGCTGGCAGAGAAGCTCAAGAAGCCTTTCCAATGGTTCAGCATACTGTTCTTCATTGCAATGGTGGTGCTGTCTTTCGCCGGCAACATCGATGCCTTTCTCAAGTGCATCAGATACATATTCCTGCTCGTCCTGATTCATAACCTGCTTGCACTTCTCATAGGATTCGGCACCGCCAGCGCTTTCAGGCTACCTCCTGCAGACAAGCGTACTCTCACCATTGAAACCGGAATACAGAACAGCGGACTGGGACTGGTACTCCTGCTGGGCACATCCATATTCGATTCCTTCCCTCCCCACGGAGGAACCCTGGTCATCACCGCCTGGTGGGGAATTTGGCACATCATCAGCGGACTCGCCATCTGCGGAATATTCAATCTTAAGAAAATCAAATAATTATGGCAAATAAAATCTGGGAAGAAGACAAGACATACAACATCCTCAGATATTATGTGGATTTTACCACCCGCTCCCTCTTCTCCTCCGTGAAAATCAAAGGACGCGAAAACCTGCCTGAGGACGGGATGGTGATGTATGCCCCGAATCATTGCGCGGCTCTCATAGACCCGTTGATGATACTCCTCATCCGAAAGAAGCCCGTGGCTTTCGGCGCCCGATATGACATTTTCCAGAAGGGAAAGACCATAGCCAAGATACTCAATTTCCTCCGCATACTTCCTATTGCCCGGGAGAGGGACGGACTGAATGCAGTAGCAAGCAATCTTGACACCTACGAGCAGATTATCGAATGTCTGGACAAGGGTGTGCCATTCACCCTCTATGCAGAAGGTGCCCACAGGGCAGAAAGGGGTATGCTCCCTGTCAAGAAAGGCATATTCAGAATTGCCAGGATGGCCGCGGAGAGGACGGGCAAGAAGATGTGGATTGTCCCAATAGGAGTGGACTACGAGTACTTCTTCCGCCAGACAGGCCGGGCTACAATCACGATAGGAAAGCCTCTCGAACTCAACGAGTATTTACAGCAGCATTCGGACAGGACGGAGTTCATCAATTATCGAGAACTGTGCAACTGGCTCAGGGACACGGACATGTCAATGATAGGGAAAATCCCCGAAAGAAGCCACAAATACCTTGTTCCAAGGATTGCTCTGGCAATTCCAAGCCTTCCTGTCTTCCTGCCCTTCGCAGTTCTCGCCGCACCTATATGGCTCACGGCAGAGCTCATCCTCAGAAACTTCAAGGATAAGGCCTGGACCCATACCGTATATTTCGCAGTTCGTCTCCTCCTGCCTGTCTTCGTGCCTTTCCAGTTCGTCTATTCATACTTTATGAAATTCTATATCAACATTATAGAAGACCTACGAAAATGAAGAAGATTCTAAGCGCATTGGCTCTGATGCTGCTGTTGTCACAAGCAGCCCAGGCCCAGAAATCGGAAAATGTCAAGACCGGCATAAACCTCGGTCCCCTTCCGGCCATAGCCTTCGATGCCGACAAAGGCTTCCAGTACGGTGCCCTGCTCAATGTCTTCAATTTCGGAGACGGCAGCAACTATCCCAACTACAACTCCAAACTCTATCTCGAAGCCTCACTTTTCACAAAAGGTTCCCAGCTGTACGTCATCAGCTATGACGACAAAACCCTTATTCCCGGCGTAAGATGGTCCTCAGCGATTTTTGCCACCGTGGACAAGGCAATGGACTTCCTTGGCTTCAACGGTTACGGCTCTTACTACGATTACGAGAGAATCCAGTTGGGCAAGGACAACAAAACGGCACAGAATCCGGACAATTTCCTTTTCAGCCCTTTCTACAAGAACAGCAGGGTACAGATAATTGCAAAATCCGACTTCATAGGCAAGATTAGCAAGCACCTCAAGTGGGAGCTGGGCTACCATTTCAGCTACTTCAAGGAAGCCCCGGTTGACAGGAGCAGCGTAAACAAGGGAAAAGAGGAATACAACATTTTCCCGGACAGCCAGAGTACTCTTTTCGAGAATTATCTCAACTGGGGACTGATTTCCCCGGAGGAAGCGGAGGGAGGCATTACCAGCAGCATAAGAATGGGTATGGTGTATGACAGCCGCGACAAGGAGGGTGCCCCAACGAGCGGAATCTGGGCAGAAACCCACCTTACTGCTGCACCTAAGTTTCTGGGGACAAAGAACCCGCACTACCGCTACTCGGCTACATTCAGACACTATCTTCCGATCATAAAGAACAATGTGCTTACCTTCGCATACCGTTTGAACTACGAAGGCACAATGGGCAATGCTCCATTCTATGTATTGCCATACATCACCGTGATGGGTGACTTCTACGACAGGGACGGATTCGGAGGTTACCGCACTGCGCGCGGCCTTATAAGGGACAGGGTATTCGGCCTTGATATGGCAAGTTACACCGCAGAGCTCAGGTGGCGCTTCGTGAGCTTCCAGGCCTTCAGACAGAACATCTCCTTCGGACTCAACGTATTCAGTGACGGTGCTATGGTCACTCGCGGAAGAGATATGAGTTTCAAGGGGAACGAGATATACAGGGCTGATTATGAAGCATATATAGCCAAGGGACAGAAAACCGACCGCCCTCACATCACGGTAGGTGCCGGTCTGCGTTTCATCATGAACGAGAACTTCATAGTCGCTTTCGAATACGGCACCCCTATTTCAAACTATTACTCCAAGACCTCCCCTCTGTACAAGCAGGACGGTCCCGGAGCATTCTACATCAACACGGGCTACCTTTTCTAATTCTCCCGCAGCTTTCAGGCGTTTTCCCTGATGTTCTTCGCCACTCCGGCGACCAGCCTCAGGAGGGCTTCCTTGCTTGCCCAGGCGCTGTGTGGAGAGAAACTGAACCTCTCCGGGTGTCTGAGATGCATAAGGGGACTGTTTTCCGGCAGCGGCTCGACCGTGTACACGTCCAGGCAGGCTCCGGCTATGGTGCCCTCGTCAACTGCCTTCGCCAGTGCCGCCTCATCCACTATGCCTCCGCGCCCCAGATTGAGCAGCACTGCACTCGCTTTCATCTTCCCGAGTTCCGCTTCCCCTATGAGATTCATCGTGCGCTCGTTCAACGGTGCGTGTATGCTCACGACATCGCTGCATGAGAGCAATTCATCCAGGCTCAGGCTTGGGTACTCCGTACAATGCGAAGTGCCTGAGGTCGAATAGTATACCACATTCATTCCAAATGCCTGCGCCACCTTGGCAACCCTGGTTCCTATATTGCCCATACCTATGATGCCCATAGTCTTGCCGGCGAGTTCAGGGAAAGGCCTGCTGACATCGGTGAAGATGCCGCAACTGCTGTAGCTCCCGTCTTTGACGAAACGGTCGAAGTAAGCAGCAGAGCCGAGCAGGGACAGCAGATGGGTAAAACTTGCCTGCACCACTGCATCCGTAGAGTATCCGGCCACATTCCTTACCTTGATTCCCCTCTTCTGAGCCGCTTCCAGGTCGATATTGTTCACTCCGGTGGCGGCCTCGCAAATCAGCCTGAGTTTCGGGGCGCAGTCCATCAGGGCGGCGTCCACCTTCACCTTGTTTATAATCAGCACCTCGCAGTCAGCGACACGCTGCCTTGCCTGCTCCGGACTGCTGACAGGGTAGGATACATATTCCCCCAAAGAACTGATTTCATCCATCGGGGTAGTCCCCAAAGTGGAAGCGTCAAGAAAAACAATTTTCATTTCTGTAACCAATATTTGTAAAATAATGTCATTTTCAAGTCTCAAAATTAAGAATTAAAATTGACTATTGCCAATCTTGGGGCTTCTTGTTACTTTTGTGTTGAATCATTGGACATCACACCCATAAACTCCATATAGATATGACACTCAAGACACTCTTTTGCTCAGCTGCGGGTCTTGCACTGATGCTGAACTCCGCGGAAAAGGCATCGGCACAGACCCCTGTCGGCACTGGCAATCCTTATCTCCCGCTTTGGGAGCACCTCCCCGACGGCGAGCCCCGCGTGTTCGAAGATCCGGACAATCCAGGAAAGTACCGCGCATACATCATCGGTTCCCACGACCTTGAATACAAGGCATACTGCGGCGCTGACATCAGGATGTGGTCAGCCCCCGTGGAGGATCTGACCGACTGGAGGGACGAAGGCCCTATTTTCACTTATCAGGTTGATGGACAATGGGATACAATGTATGCTCCAGACCTCGTGGAGGTCAATCTTCCCGACGGTACCCGGGAATATTACCTCTACCCTCACAGTCGCGGCGCGAACAGGGAGCCGCTGGTATGCAAGGGCAGCCGTCCCGACGGGCCATTTACCCCGCTCAACCTCACTCCTGACGGAAGGCGCACCACAGAGGGCAGCTGCATAGGTTTTGACCCATCAGTATATGTAGAGCAGATCACGGATCCTTCCGATCCGGATTATGAAACGGGATTCAGGGCTTATGCATTCTGGGGATACCAGATGTCCACTGCAGCCGAATTGGACCAGAACACTATGTACTCAGTGCGTCCCGGCACCCAGGCACGCCCTTACTTCATTCCTGCCAGCGCCCGTTACGGCGTGGTCAGAGACCCTGAGGGCACCACCTATCCTGCTCTTTACAGCGGCCAGAACCCGGGAGAATTCAATTTCTACGAAGCCTCTTCAATCAGGAAAGTCGGCAACAAGTTCCTTATGATATTCTCCGGCTATTCCGGACCGGACTACGGCCTAAGCAGTTCCAACTCCACCCTTCGCTACGCTTATGGAGACTCCCCTCTCGGACCTTGGCGCAGCGGCGGCGTGCTGGTCGACTCCCGCGGCGTTGTTCCCAACGAGGACGGCAGCGCGCTCGAAACCACCAATTCCGGCCACAACACCCACGGCAGCCTCCAGGAAATCAACGGCCAGTGGTACGTGTTCTACCACCGTCCTCCTCGCGGATTCGGTTTTGCACGACAGGCAATGGTGGCTCCGGTATCCATTGAATGGGACGAGAAAGCGGTTGCAGATGGAGGCAAGGTTGTCATCCGCGGCTACGACCCATATGCCAAGGACGGCATCTGGGTGGCAAGCGCAAGCAATGGCGATACCTACACGGGTGCGGAAGTGACCTCCGAAGGCTTCCAGATCTACGGCCTGGATCCGTTCAAGTACTACTCTGCCGGTTACGCCTGCTACTTCTCCAACAACGACGCCCTGCAGGACAGCTGGGATATATGGGACAACAATATGGATGTCATTATGGACAATGGAGACATCGTCGGATACAAATATTTCGGATTCGGCGGTCTTTCCAAGGCAAAGAAAGGCCTCAAGCCGTTCAGGGGCACGAAGGCCGGAGACAAGACAGCCATCAATCTGTTCCTCACTCCAAGAAGCGGCAAGGCATTCAGAATCAAGGTTATGCTTGACGGACCATGGGCTAACGAAACATGGAAGGGCAAGCAGATTGCAGAGATTGAAGTCCCTGCAAGGGCTCCGCGGAAGATGCTAAAGTTCACAGCCGATGTTTCAAAATACGTAGACAAGCTGGGCGTCAAGCACGCAATTTACCTCATTGCAGAGGGTGAAGACAAGAACGTATGCGTACTCCACGGCCTTGGATTCAGCAACAGAAAGCAGGAAATCGACTTCCCTGAGGTTCCAAAGGTGGACATCAAAGTCAACGGCAAGTCGGTTTCCATGCCGGCGACTCCGGTACGCTTCAGCCACGAGAACGGATACACCGGCTACAACAACTACGAGCTTGAGGCAGGACTGCCTGTTATCGGCACCGAGCCGGCAGTAGTCAGCGCCGAGTGCAGCAATCCTGAGGTAAAGATCAGCATCACCCAGGCATCCAGCAAGTACGGCAAGGCACTGGTGGAGTGCGAATACAGGGGTGCAGTCAAGAAATACAGCATCATTTTCAAGACGGCCAACGAAACTTTCGATGCTATGCGCATAGTGGAGGACGGAGGCAGTGGCCCATACAAGGCAGTAATGGTGAGCGAGCCGGGTCTGGAAGCCCACACCATCTTCCGTCCTGCTGACCTTTCCGTATTCGGCAGGGAGAATCCGCTTCCTGTGCTTGTTTGGGGCAACGGAGCCTGCAGGAATTCCCCTTGGGAGCATCTTAACTTCCTTAACGAAATCGCATCCCACGGGTACATGGTAATCGCGACAGGATATATGCCCGAGCCCGGCCGTCTGGACTATGGATCCTCCACTCCGGAGCAGCAGATTGAGGGCATAGACTGGGCTGAGAGTGTAAACTCGAATCCTGGAAGCCCATATTTCAACAAGCTGGACCTCAACAATATAGCAGCTGCCGGAATGTCCTGTGGCGGCCTTCAGACCCTTGCTAACGCCGCTGATTCCCGTCTGAAAACCATAATGATATGCAACAGCGGTCTATTCACGGATCCATCAGCTGCCATGCCGGGTATGCCTATGCCGCACAAGGATGAACTCAAGAATATCCATACTCCAGTCCTCTATATGCTCGGGGGCAAGGAGGACATCGCCTACGAAAACGGCTCGGATGACTTCAGGAGAATCAACCACGTGCCGGCAATTATGGTCAACTACCCTGTAGGACACGGTGGCACCTATGCCCAGGAACACGGAGGAGAATTTTCGATAGTTGCCCTCAAGTGGCTTGACCTCATTCTCAAGGCAGACAGGAACGCACTGGGCTTTTTCATAGGCGATAATCCTGGCATACTTCAAAGACCGGGCTGGAGCATAGAGAGCAAGTTCCGTATGCAGAGAAGATAAATAAATCAATACTAACAACATATTTATGAAAACGCTTAAAACTGTTATTTGCGCAGCAGCGCTCGCACTATGCGCAATTGCTTCTGCCCAGCCACGGAGCAGAGTCCAGGCACCTATCACCGACGGGCTCAAGGACACTTACAAGGACTACTTCACCATTGGAGTTGCCGTAAACAATCGCAACGTGGTTGACCCTGCTCAGATTGCGCTCATACAGAGGGAGTTCAACAGCATCACCGCGGAAAACGCGATGAAACCTGAGTCAACCCAGCCTCAGAAAGGCGTCTATAATTGGGAAGATGCCGACAAGATTGCTGATTTCTGCCGCCGCAATGGCTACCGGGATCTGATCCTGGTGGGCCTCAAAAATGACGAGACAAAGGACCGCCTGATCGCGGCCGGCATCCGGGTAAGCTGCTATGTCCAGTACGATATGCAGGAGCAGGAGATCGCCTACGCCAAGCAGTCCAACGGCTTCGTCTATCTGCAGGCCAAGCCCACAACGGGCAATGTCAACCCGAAGTATCCCACCCTCAAGGACTGCATCACCTGTCTGCGTGAGGAGCACGGCATCACCGCCCCCATCTACTGCGGCGTGGGTGTCCATGTGCCCGCCGACGCGCGTATG
>SFJB01000168.1 GCA_004555145.1 Bacteroidales bacterium
AGGTTCCCTCCTGCCGAATCTCCTGCAAGAATAATATCCCTGGCGCCATAGCCAAGAAGCATCAGATAATTCCATACCTGCATGGCATCCTCAGTAGCAGCCGGATATGGATGCTACCCTGGTGGCAAAGAACATTGCTGAGTCCCTGGAGCGCCGTATTGCCTTCCGCCGTGCTATGAAGCAGGCTGTTGGCCGTACTATGCGTCTGGGTGCCAAGGGTATCAAGGTTATGGTTAGCGGCCGTCTCGGCGGTGCAGAAATCGCCCGCAGCGAGTCCTACCGTGAGGGTTCCATTCCTCTGCACACCCTGAGAGCAGACATTGACTATGGTACTTACGAGGCAGCTACTACCTATGGTCGTATCGGCGTTAAAGTTTGGATCTTCAAGGGTGAGGTCCTTCCTGAGAAGAAGCAGCCTGCTGCTGCTGTTGAAGGGAGCGAAGCTTAATGTTATTACCAAAGAGAGTTAAATACCGCAAACAGTTCCGTGGCCGTATGAAGGGTAAGGCACAGCGCGGCAACAAGGTTTCCCACGGCGATTTTGGCCTGGTAGCTCTTGAGCCGGCTTGGATTACCAACCGCCAGATTGAGGCAGCCCGTATTGCAATGACCCGTTACATCAAGCGTGGCGGTCAGGTTTGGATCAAGATTTTCCCCGACAAGCCTGTTTCGAAGAAGGCGCTCGGCGTCCGTATGGGCTCCGGTAAAGGCGCGCCGGAATACTGGGTTGCCGTTGTAAAAGCTCAGAAGGTTATGTTCGAAATCGGTGGCGTTCCCGAAGCGGAAGCCCGCGAAGCGCTGCGTCTGGCTCAGCACAAGCTGCCCATCAAGACGAAGATCATCGCGAAAGAAGCCCCGGAAACCGAGAATGGTGGTGAATAATGATGAAGGCAAATGAAATCCGCAAACTGTCCGCCGCCGAGCTGGAGGCGAAGCTGGCAGAGCTGAAGAAGGACCTGTTCATGCTGCGCATGCAGCATGCGACCAACCAGCTTGACAACCCCCTGCAGATCGCAGCCGTCAAGAAAGATATTGCCCGCATCAAAACTATTATTCGTGAGAACGAGACCAAGTAACTGAGGAGGTAAGCACAAATGAGTGAGAATACCAGAGCTTTCCGCAAAACCAGGATTGGTACCGTTGTTTCCGATAAGATGGACAAGACCATCGTGGTTGCGATTGAAACGAACGTGCAGCACAAGCTGTATCACAAGATCATCAAGAGAACCTACAAGCTGAAGGCCCACGACGAGAAGAACGAGTGCGGTATCGGCGATACCGTCAAGGTCATGGAGTGCCGTCCGTTGTCCAAGGACAAGAGATGGAGACTTGTAGAGATCATCGAAAAGGCGAAGTAAGGAGGTCGACAACAAATGATTCAGAGTGAAACTTTCCTGAAGGTTGCCGACAACACCGGCGCCAAAGAAATCAAGTGCATCCGTGTCCTGGGCGGCGCGAAGCGCAAGTACGGCAACATCGGCGACGTCATCGTTGCCTCCGTCCGTAAGGCTGCTCCGAACGGCACGGTCAAGAAGGGTGAGGTCGTCAAGGCCGTTATCGTCCGCTCCGCAAAGGGCACCCGCCGCGCTGACGGTACCTACGTCCGTTTCGACGAGAACGCTGCCGTTCTCATCAAGGACGACAACAGCCCCCGCGGCACCCGTATTTTTGGGCCGGTTGCGAGAGAGCTTCGTGACAGAGAGTTCATGAAGATCTGCTCGCTGGCACCCGAAACAGTTTAATAGGGGGACCATGAGATGAACATTAAGAAAAATGATACCGTTGTTGTCCTGTCCGGCAAGGACAAGGGCAAGAAGGGCAAGGTCCTCGAGGCGATGCCCGCCGCAGGCAAGGTTATCGTGGAAGGCGTCAACATTGCGACCTGCCATGTCAAGCCGCGCAAGCAGGGTGAGGAAGGCGGCATCATCCGCAAGGAGATCCCGATGTACGTTTCCAAGGTCATGCTCGTCTGCCCGAAGTGCGGCAAGGCCACCCGCCATGCCGTCAAGCTGGATAACGGCACCAAGGCCCGCGTCTGCAAGAAGTGCGGCCAGACTATTTGAGAGGGAGGATTGAAGTATGTCCAGACTGCATGTAAAGTACAATGAAGAAATCGCTCCCGCTCTCATGAACAAGTTCCAGTATAAGAGCGTGATGCAGATCCCGAAGCTGAGCAAGGTCATCGTCAACGTCGGCTGCGGCGAATCCAAGGGTAATGCCAAGGAGATCGAAGCGATCTGCAAGGACATCGCCACCATCACCGGCCAGAAGCCCATCAC
>SFJB01000041.1 GCA_004555145.1 Bacteroidales bacterium
AACTCATTCCCTTTCGGGCCTATGCACTAAAGGGAATGCAAAGATATAAATAATTCCGTAAATGACAAATTATTTTTTCTCGTTTTCTGCTGATTCTTCATCTTCAGCCCATTCCCAGGAATACAATATGGACTCTACCTGTCTAAGGTACTGGCGTTTGTCATACCTTGGGGCGTATACGAAAGCTTCCACTACAATAATGTCCTGACCATCCCTTGAGTAGAAGGAATGGGACACGAAAGGTCCTCCCATAAAGTCGTTCTTGACATCCCACATTCCGCGGGTCTGGACGAAATGCCTTCCGCGATATCTCATATACTCGATCTGCGGGGTGAAGTAGTCGCTGGTGGTCATATAGGTATTGTCGAACATTCCCGGAACGTTTGCCTGAAGAGCCTCGTTGCGATGACGTATGATGTTGTCCGAGGTGAAAGGATGGTCCTTCTCTGCAGGGTAACGGTAGATCAGCACGTCCTGATAGACATACTGCTTCTCGTCGGCAATCCACATAAAGTCGGAGCTCACCTTGCGTATCTTGTAGCCGGAAGGGAAGTGCAGACTCCCCCCGAACACCTCGGCAACCTTAGGGGCAATGCCCTTCTCCTCGAACTTGAGGTTGTTGCCTATGATCCTGTCCCTTTCAGCCTGTTCAATGGCGTTTACTATGACCTTGCCGTTCTCGTCAAGCAGTTTCATCGCTCCCTCGGAATCGTAGGCGTTCACTTGAAGCACGACCTGGGTATTCGCCCAGACATTGCGCTTGTGCACCAGTCCGGTCGTGTCATTCTGGGGATTGATGTTGAAGATGACGATATTGCGGTGAATCTTGAACAGATCCGCAAAACCCGTAGGAGCGACATTCACCAGATTGAAGAGAGGCTCTCTCTGCACCAGGAAAGGGCATTCGTCAGCGAGCAGGGCTCTGGTGGAATTGCCGAGAGCACCCTCCCAGTTCTCCCTGTCCATTACCACGATCACCTCTCCGGCCTTTCCGCTGACATTTGGCAGAAGGGTTTCGGTGTTCTTGCAGGATACGAATGCCAGCGCACCCGCCAGAATAAGTGTCAAAAAATTCTTCATATATACAAATTACTTTAAATATCACCTCAGCAGCCTTCCTATGTCGTTGCCTACAGCGAGGAACATCAGGGCAAACAGCAGGACCATACCTATCATCTGGGCCACCATCAGGAATTTGTCGCTTGGCTTGCGCCCGCTTATCATCTCATACAGGACGAAAAGTATGTGGCCTCCGTCAAGCCCGGGGATAGGAATGAGGTTCATCACCGCCAGCATAATGGAAAGCAGTGCGATTATATTGAGGAACTGGTACCAGTTCCAGGTGGAAGGGAAGACCTCGCCTATGGCGATGAAACTTCCTACGGACTTGTAGGCCCCGGTGGAAGGGGTGACCAGGAGCTTGAGGTCACGCAGGTAACCGGCTATGGTGCTGCCGGCAAGTTTCAATCCGGCAGGTATGGCGCTGAAGGCACTGTACTTTCTGGTCTGCACTTCCGGCATGGCAAGGCTGACACCCAGTTTGCCCAGGCTGTCCACTTTGACGGCAACTTCCAGGGAATCATTCCCCCTTATAACCGATGCGGTGATTTCCCGGCCCGAAAACGATTCGAGCACGGGACGCGAGTCCTGCAGATAATTGATTTCCTGGCCGTCAAGGGCATATATCCTGTCCCCGTGGCGCAGCATTCCACCTGCGTTCGGACCGCCCGCAACCACGGAATCGATCACGAAAGGCACGGCAAGGTCGAACATCAGTGATGAGTTCAGCACGTCTCCTATCATCGATCTGTCGATGTACAATTGCACCGTATCCCCGTCGCGAAGCAGGGTTGCGGACTTCACGTCCCTGCGGGCAAGGTCGGCCTGGAGCATGCCGAAGTTCTCCGGGACATAGTCGTCGAAGCTCAGGATGCGGTCCCCGTTGCGGAAGCCCATCTCATACGCGAGCTCGTTGACATATATGCTGTTGCTTCTGTTGTCTATGTATGCCTGGCCCCATATTGCCAGTATGCAGCTGTATGCAAGTATTGCGAAGATGAAATTGTTCAGCACGCCACCCGCCATCACCAGCAGTCTCTGCCAGGCAGGATGGGTACGGAACTCCCACTTCTGCGGCTCCTGCGCAAGCTGGGCGGTGTCCATGGATTCGTCCACCATCCCTGAAATCTTGCAATAGCCTCCGAAAGGCAGCCAACCTATGCCGAACTCGGTTTCTCCCCATTTCCAGCGTGCTATGGCCTTGCCTCCAGCATCGAAGAAAAGGTAAAACTTTTCAACCCTTATCCTGAAAATCTTTGCCCACATGAAATGCCCCAGCTCATGTATGAAGATGAGCAGAGAAAGGGCAAGTATCACTTGCAGGGCTTTAATTAATATAACCATCGGCAATTGAAGCTATTTCCTGATTAGTTCCGAATATATCTTCCAGGCTTGGTTCGGCTACAAAATTCAGACCATTGAGACAGCGCTCGTTGATGCGTGCAATGTCGTAGAAACCTATGAGTCCCTTGAGGTAGGCGGCCACGGCAACCTCATTCGCGGCATTGAGTGCGCAAGGGGCGTTGCCTCCGCGGCGTATGGCTTCGTACGCGAGTTCCAGGCAAGGAAAACGTTTCAGGTCCGGGGCTTCGAAGGAAATCTGCCCGAGGGTGGCGAAATCCAGCTTGCGGTTGCCTACGCTCACCCTTTCAGGGAAGCTGAGAGCGAAACCTATGGGCTCACGCATATCCGGGCAGCCCATCTGGGCAATGACGGCGCCGTCGGTGAACTCCACCATGGAGTGTATGATGGATTCGGGATGCACGACAACGTTTATCTTGTCAGGATCCATATCGAAGAGCCACTTGGCCTCGATGACTTCGAAGCCCTTGTTCATCATTGTCGCGGAATCTATGGTGACCTTGGCACCCATATCCCAGTTCGGGTGCTTGAGCGCCTCACAGGCAGTGGCTGCCGCAATCTTTGCCCTTTCCCAGGTGCGGAACGGACCTCCGGATGCGGTGAGGTGTATCTTCTCCACCTTGTTGCCCTGGGCTGCCAGCAGACACTGGAAAATGGCCGAGTGCTCCGAGTCAACCGGGAGTATCACCGCATTGTGCTCGCGCATGGTCCTGATTACGATGGGCCCGGCGGCGACCAGGGTCTCCTTGTTCGCAAGTGCGACGATTTTCCCGGCTTCCAGCGCCGCCAGGGTAGGCCTTAGGCCGCTGAATCCCACCATCGCGCCGACCACGATGTCCACGCTCTGGAGCTTCACCAGCTCGCACAGGCTGTCCACGCCCGACCACACCTTGCAGTCGCTTCCCTCCAGGGCTCCGGACAGCTCTCCGTACTTCGAATCTTCGCATATCACCACATTCGCGGCATCGAACTCCCGTGCCTGCGCACTGAGCAGTGCCACGTTCCTCCTGGCTGAAATCAGTTCGACTTCGAAAAGCTCGCGGTGCTGGCGTATCACATCCAGGGTCTGGGTGCCGATCGACCCCGTGGAACCAAGTATGGCAATTCTCCTTTTTCTCATAAACTCAAGTATTTGGCCGGGTCTATCGGGACTCCGTCCAACCACATTTCCAGATGCAGCACTCCGTTCTTGCCGTCGTGCACTTCGCTGCCGCTCATCGCTACCGGGGTGCCGGCCTTGACTTCGTCTCCCGTGCGCACCAGTGCCTTGCTGCAGAAGCTGTAGCTGCTGAGCAGATTTTCCTTATGCTGGATTATGATCACATACATCTGGTCTTCGTTCCAGGCCGAGTGCACAACGGTGCCTTCGAGTATGGAACTGACTATGGATGAGGCGGAAGTGCTGATGTCGATTCCCGGATGCTCAACCCTGTCGAACTCCTTGGAAACCACGCCCTTGACAGGATTGAAGAAGTGCTTGCCCTCGATTGGAAGTGCTTGGATGGCCTTGGCGCTTACGCCGAAGCGCTCTGCGCTCTGTACCGATTCTCTGAGAAGTGAATCCTGCCTGAGCAGTTCCTCCTCCGATTTGGAAGAGAGGTATTGCAGGGCGCTTCTTCTCACTATGCTGTCGAAGTTGACTGTCGCTTCTCCTGCCAGCACACGGCTGAGGTTCTCGGCGTAGAGGTTCCACTTCGTGATGACGCTTTCCAAAGAGTCGATTTTGATTGCATTTGCTAGAGCAACCTTCTTCACCTGCACGTCCGGATATCCCGGAATTGTGTTGCGCAGGGGCGTGAAGGCAATCAGACAGTATAACAGAAGCACCGACATCACCACCACCGTAACAGCGGCGATGATGAAGCGCAATTTCGAGAAACGGATCGTCTTGATGTTGTTGTGCGTTTCGTTGTCCACAAGGGACAGCCTGTAAATCTTGTTTTGATTCTTCATAAAGCAAAGTTTTGCGAAAACAGTAGTTTTTGACTAATTTCGCAGGATGAACAGAATCATTGGCATAGATTACGGAAGCGCCAGGACGGGTCTGGCTGTGAGCGACCCTCTCGGCATCTTCGCGTCCCCTATGGAGACTGTTACATCTGCAAAGATAATAGAATATCTCCAAAATTACGCCCGAACTGAGACCATAGTTGGATTTGTTGTCGGATATCCGCTGAATCTTGATGGCCGTCCGGCCCAGGCGGCTCCTGAAGTGGACCGTTTTCTGGAAATATTGAAGAAGGCTTTCCCGGATATTCCGGTGAGTCTCGAGGATGAACGCTTTACCTCCGTTCTTGCCCACAGGGCGATGATAGACGGGGGAATGAAAAAGAGCGTGCGTCGCGACAAAAAACAGGTCGACAGAATCAGTGCGGCAATAATTTTGCAGAGTTACTTGGACAAATTGGAAAAAAAGAAATGATCAGACCCATTTTTTTATATGGATCCGAGGTGCTTCGCCAGGTGGCGGCGCCTGTGGACATCGAAAACGGCCGGGAAGAAATCTCGGCTCTGGTAAATGACCTTTGGGAAACCTTGAAGGCTTCCGACGGTTGTGGTCTTGCAGCTCCTCAGATAGGTGTCAGCCAGAGGGTTGCAGTCGTGGATGGAGACGTTATGGCGGATGCGTTCCCGTACCTGAAGGGTTTCAAGCGCACCTTCATCAATCCCGTGGTGCTGTCGGTTTCGGACAGCCAGTGCGAATATGAGGAGGGCTGTCTGAGCGTCCCGGGCATCTACGCAAGCGTAAGAAGGCCGGAATCGATCGAAGTTGAATACTATGACGAGAACTTCACGCTGAAAAAGGAAACTTTCGACAAGTTCGCCTGCAGGATGATACAGCACGAATTCTCCCACCTGGACGGAGTGCTGTTTACGGACATCGTAGCCCCGATAAGGCGTAAGATGATAGTGAAGAAACTGCTGAACATTGCTCAGGGCAAGGTTCGCACTGCATATAAAACAAAAATCAAATAGTATGGGAGCATTTCACGCTTATGATATCCGCGGAATCTACGGAGTGGATTTCGATAAAGACACTGCCTACAAAGTGGGCTATTTCATACCTGAACTCCTCGGAGCTAAGGAAGTCCTCGTCGGACGCGACTGCAGGGTTTCTTCTGAAGAGATTCACGACAGTCTTCTGAAAGGAATATGCGATGCCGGCGCCGACGTCTTTGACATAGGCCTGAGCAGCACGCCGATGGTATATTTCGCCACTGCCAACTACGGTTTCAAGGCCTCCGTGCAGATCACTGCCAGCCATAATCCTGCCGAATACAACGGTATGAAGGTCAGCCGCGAGAATGCCCTTCCCGTAGGCCTGGACACCGGGCTCGGCCAGATCAAGGCCTGGATTGACGAAGGCCGTCCGACCCCTGTGGCGGAGAAGAGGGGAGAGGTGCATCAGAAAGACATCCACAAGGACTACATCGATTTCATGATGAAGTACAAGGGCGACTACAGCAATCTCAACATAGCCTTTGACCTCTCCAACGGAATGTCCTGCCTTTTTGCCAGGGAAGTCTTCGGCGACGTTCCGTCCTACATTTTCGACACCATCGACGGGCGTTTTCCAAACCACGAGCCCAACCCTCTCGTGGCAAAGAATGTTGCTCCGCTGAAGCAGCTCGTCGCCGAGAAAAAGGCTGACATCGGAGTCATCTACGACGGTGATGCCGATCGCGTGATGTTCGTTGACGACAAGGCCCGTTTCGTGGCTCCTGACCTTATTATCGCATTGATGGCCAGCTACTTCTGCGACTATCGCGGGGCCCGCAACCCTCGCGTGCTCCAGGAAATTCGCAGTTCCAAGTCAGTGGGCGAGTACCTCGAAGCCTACGGTGCCGAACTGTACACCTGGCGTGTGGGCCGCGCCTTCGCCGCCCCTAAGCTGAGGGAAATCGACGGACTCTGGGGCGGAGAGCTCGCCGGCCACTACTATTTCAAGGATTTCTTTTATTCCGACAGCGGGCTTCTTGCGTCCATAATCGTTCTCAGAATCGTTTCCGAGCTCAAGAAGCAGGGCGTGAAATTTAGCGACAAACTGGATTCGATGACAGGATACTGCAATTCCGGAGAAATCAACTTCAAGCTTGAGGACAAGAAAGCCGCGATGGATGCCGTACGCGATTTCTTCACATCCCGTGAGGAGGCGCAGAAGATAATGGATTTCGACGGCTACAGGGTGGAGTTCAAGGACTGGTGGTTCAATATCCGTCCTTCCAATACCGAGCCTTACCTGCGTTTTATCTGCGAAGCCAGAAACGAGGAACTTCTCAATGAAAAAATTGCCCGGACTCAGGAACTGCTCGAGTCCGGATTCGGAGCACTGAGGTCGTAAGATGAGGCTTAAGTTGTTGACAATGGCGCTATTGCTGGGCGTGTACGGCTTGGTTGGCGCGCAGGAGAATGCGGCCTTGCTTTCAGACCCGGACAAGGATAAGGCGAAGCTAGAGGGCAGCGTTCCCCCTCCTTCCGTAACCTGGGTGCCGGAGGATTACATTACCCTGCCGGGCTCGTTCCGCAAGGGGGCGGGTGTGCCCATAGATACTCTGGACGTGGGCGACAGCTACCTCCAGATCATACTCCGGGACGACTTCACCTGGAGCTATGTGAAGAATATGAAGAAGGTGGCGGAGTCAGACGTATTCCGCGAGTGCTGGGTGGAGAACATACTCAACCCGTATGCCAACGTTCAGCTCTCGGACCTGGGGTACCGCAATACAATATGCCTCATCGACTCGGTCAGCACCTTCGTATGCCCTTATGTGGGGAAGGTGTACTCCCGTTTCGGTTACAGGCGCGGCCGCAGACACCAGGGCACCGACGTTCCCCTTGTCACCGGCACCCCGGTCAAGTCCGCGTTCGACGGGCGAGTGCGCTACGCTCACCGTACCTCAGGATACGGTAATCTTGTAATCATACGCCACGAGAACGGGCTGGAGACCTACTACGGACACCTCTCGAAGATCAATGTGGAGCCCGGGCAGTGGGTGCGTGCAGGCGAGGTGATAGGTCTGGGAGGCTCCACAGGACGTTCCTCCGGACCGCATCTTCATTTCGAAACCCGCTACAAGGGCTATGCCTTCGATCCGGAGTGGATTGTGGATTTCGAGAACGGAGTGCTGCGCAAGAATGTGTTTGTGCTGCGCCGGAGTTACCTCAGCGCATCCTCGCGCTACATCCCGGAGAGCATAGACGAGGAGGAGGACATTTACGCTACCGATGAGAAAATCATCGAGGAAGAGAAGCGCATTGAGGCGGAGAAGGCTGCGATGAAATGGCATACCGTGAAATCGGGCGACACCGTGTCCGCGATAGCCCGCAAGTACGGCAAGACCCAGTCGCAGATAGTCAAGCTCAACCCGGGTCTCAAGGTGGATAAGATAAGTATAGGTCAGAAAATCAGGGTGAATTAGGAATTATGCTGGTAGTATTGGAAGGGCTCGACGGCGCCGGCAAATCGACGCAGGTCCGAATGTTCAGGGAATACCTTGAAAGCAGGTGCAATGCGCTGGAATACATACACTTCCCGCGCTATGACGCTCCGGTATACGGGGATTTGATAAGCCGTTTCCTGAGAGGGGATTTCGGTACCGTGGAGTCTGTGCACCCCCAGCTTGTGGCTCTGCTCTTCGCGGAGGACAGGCACGGTGCCGCCCCGGGAATGCGTGCTGCGCTCGAAGCCGGGAAGACGGTGCTGCTCGACAGGTATGTGTACTCCAATATCGCCTACCAGTGCGCGAAGCTGTCTAGTCAGGATGAAGCCGAACAGCTGCGCGAATGGATATTCAACACCGAATACTCTTCATTCGAACTCCCGCGTCCAGATTTGAACATATTCCTGGACGTGCCCATATCTTTCGTGGAAAGCAGTCTGTCCAGGTCCCGAGACGGGGAAGACAGGGATTACCTCCAGGGAGGCAGCGACATCCACGAGGCTGACATCGCATTCCAGCGCAGGGTAAGGGATATGTACCGTCGTCAGGCGGCACTCGATCCTTCCTTCATCTGCGTGGACTGTTCCGACTCCGAGGGCAAGATGCTCCCTCCTGATGCTATTTTCAACAAAATCAAGAAGGTATATGAAGACCATACGAAGGCTTAGCGCCGTTCTTCTGGGGATGGTATTCTTCGTCTCCGGAATATTGAAGCTCATGGACCCGGTCGGGACCTCGCTCATAGTGGGAGAGTATTTCAACTTCTTCCACGTCGCCTTCATGCGTCCCCTTTCCTATTTCACGGGTGTAATGATAGGTCTGGTAGAGACCAGCACGGGAGTTGCCCTGATTACCGGCGTTATGCGCAGGTTGGTAGGGTTCATATGTCTGATTCTGCTAGCTTCCTTCACCTTGGTTACCCTGGTTCTGCTCATTGCCAATCCGGAGATGGATTGCGGCTGCTTCGGGGAAGCGGTGCACCTTACCCACCTCCAGAGTTTCATCAAGAACATCGTTCTACTGCTTCTGTGGGTCCTCGCCTTCGTGCCTTTCGGAACTGTGGGCGAGTCCAGAAAGATCAAGTGGGTGAGCTTCTCCATAGCAGAGATCTCCATTCTCCTTTTCTTCCTCTACTCTTCCCTGTCCATCCCTTTGATGGATTTCACGGAGTTCAGGCCGGGAGCGGAAATATCCACTTATGAGGATTACGACTTTACCAGCGATGAAAAGCCTTTAGTGCTGAGTTTCAGCGATTTCAATGGAGAGTATGCTGATTCCCTGCTGCTGAAGGGAAGTGTTCTTGCAGCTTCTGTGAACAATCCTGCAAAGCTGTCCGATGCAAAGTGGAAGAAGTTGTCCGCGGAATTGACCCTGGCTGAATCCAGGGGATATACCGCCCTGGTGCTTGCCGCCTCCTCTCCTTCCCTCATTTCGGCAGAGGTCTCCGATCCCGACATACTCTCAAGAATGTATTTCGCGGACAGGAAGCAGTTGCTGAGTCTGAACCGTTCCAATGGAGGAATTGTGTATGTCCATGATGGTCAGGTAATTGCAAAATGGTCATCCAACCGGATGCCGGATGCGGAGAAACTCTCCTCCATGATGGAATCCGACATAGCCGAAGTATTCAGCAATGAAGGCGGAAGGTCATCCTTCAAATTCCAGGCCTTTATGCTTTATGTCTTTGCCGTAATGCTGCTCCTGTGATATGCTGAAGATAATGGGAATAGTCAATCTCACCCCGGATTCCTTCTGGGCTTCCAGTAGGGTGGGCGCAGCGGATGCCCTTCCGCGCATAGCCGGGATGGTGAACGACGGTGCAGACATCATAGACCTTGGCGCCGTTTCCACCAGACCCGGAGCCGCTGACGTGGACGTTGAGGAGGAATGGCGCAGGTTGGAACCGGTCCTGCGCAGCCTTGCTTCGGACAGGGTGCGTGCAGAGTACGGCCTTCAAACCACTGAGTTTTCCATTGACACCACCAGCTCGGAGATAGTGCGGCGCGCATATGATCTCATAGGCTCATTCATAGTAAACGATATTTCTGCCGGGGAGGACGACCCTGAGATGCTCTCTACTGTAGCCAAACTGAAACTCGCTTACATAGCTATGCACAAGAGGGGCAATCCGCGCACTATGGACAGCTGCTGCGAATACCGGGATGGAGTAGTAGCTGCCCTGGACTCCTATTTCGAGGCTTTTTCAGCCAAAGCTGAGGAACTGGGAATAGAGGACTGGATTCTGGATCCCGGCCTTGGATTCGCAAAGACGCCCGAGCAGAATTGGGATCTGATCGGGCATCTTGAAAGTTTCAGGCATTTCGGAAAGCCTATATTGATAGGTGCGGCTGACAAGCGCTTTACCCGTGGCGATACGGAGAAGGCTCATCGCCTTGCCGTGGCCCACGGAGCTGACATCCTACGCGTCCACGACGTCAGGCTCGCAGCCCTCCTCAAATGAAGGCGCGTTGATTTTTGACAACTGTTTGACAATCAATATGAGAAGAAGCAGACAGGTAGCCATGCAAAGCCAGTAGGACTCGGCGCTCATCACGTCGCTCCAATTCTCCATCTCCTTAAAAGCGTCGATGTTGGAAAGCAGCAGCGAGAAACTGTTGTTCGTGAAGTGCATAAGCATCGTGAGTTTAAGGGATCCTGTCTTATAATACACGTAACCCATCAGGCAGCCCAGGATGAAGGCCGGAAGAGCCTGCCATGGATTGAGGTGGATGAAGGCGAAGAAGAGAGCCGAAAGCACTATCGCCCAAAGCGGCTTTACCTTATGGGACAGCAGCCCGCGGAGCACCATGCCCCTGCAAAGCCACTCTTCAAACAGAGGTGCGAAAATGCTGACACTGATGAAGTTGATAATGATATTGCCTTCAGTTACCAAGGACATTGCTTCCTCAAACCACTTCGGCGTGTCCGGAAGTATGAAACTGCACAGGTCGCATACGAAAGCCAATGCCAGGGTTGCGATGGCCGCGAGCACTCCGCACGGAAGTGCGCCCAATGGGGAGCAGTTGCTTCTGTCCAGTTTTACTCCTCCGCAGTCGAAGCGTCGCATCTTGCTCTTGAAGCCGGCGAAGACCATAGCCGGAATGAACATCAGCGGGTAGGCGACCAGCATCAGTGCGCTCTGGTCAAAATTGGGGTATGCCAGAAGTATGAGGCTCGGCAGTTGTGCAATCACTGCGCCCAACAGGAGCAGGGCCAGCAAAATGAAGATATCCGGCGCTCCCGGGACGTAGTAATCGTAGTTCCCGAAGAACTTGTAATTCTTGACTTTTCTGCGCATCGGCTATTTTCTGTAAAGCGGGTTCGGGTAGACGCCTTCCTCCGCAAGTTGCGCAAACTTGGCAACCACTGCCGGACGGTCCTCCTTGAAGGTGACTCCGAACCAGCGTGAAGGGGTAGGCACAACTTCGCACCTGGCTTCGCCGTTCTTGATCATAACGTCAACCGCATAAGGGATATAGAACTCTTTCTTGAGTTCGCTGATGTTCTTCTCGAGGAAAGAGATGAAAATCTCTCCGCTCCTGCTGAAATAGTCCGGGGTGAAACCCCACATATTCATCGAACAGAGGTCCTTGCCTTTGAGCTCGACCTTTGCTCCTGTAATGGAATTCTCGCCGTAGATGTGGCCGTCTGCCTCCATCTTGATTTCGTGGTGCTCAACCACGTCCACAAGGTTCCTGTCCCCGTCGTAGCTGCATATTCCCCTCGATACGCCGCCTGACTCGCTGAGCGTGTTGTCAAGCTCGAATCCTATGATTGCGTATTCTCCCTTGCTGGATTCGTGGGCGCGGCACCAGTCTGCAGCAATGCGGAACGAGTCCCTGCCATAGAAGTCGTCGCCGTTGATTACCACGAAAGGTTCGTTGATCACGTCCTTTGCCATCAGAACTGCGTGGGCTGTGCCCCAAGGCTTCTGCCTTTCAGGGTTGAGTTCGAATCCTTCCGGAATCTTGTTGAGTTCCTGGGTGACGAATACAAACTCGAGAGGGCTGCCGTCAATGCATTTCACCTTGCTGTATTTCTCCTTTACCGTCTGGCGGAACTGCTCGAGGAAATACTCTCTGACAATATAGACCACTTTGCCGAAGCCCGCCTGGACTGCGTCATAAATCGAGTAGTCGATGATAGTCTCCCCGGCAGGGCCGAGTCCGTCCATTTGTTTGAGGCCGCCGTAACGGCTGCCCATACCGGCCGC
>SFJB01000042.1 GCA_004555145.1 Bacteroidales bacterium
ATCTCAAGCGGAAACTATACAGCGTTTACGACTGCACCAGCATTGCCAACTATACGGAGCGGTGCAATAATGCGCCCAACATCGAGGCGTTGGTGTCGGCCCGGGACAACAAGCGGAAGGTCATCTTGAAGAACTATCAGTCCGGCCATAGCAACAATACCCGTGACCGCATTGTGGAGCCGTTTGATTTCACCTCGGAAATGATTGATGTGATTGCGTGGGACATCGAGGCAGGAGAGAATCGCATTTTCAAGATTGCCCGTATCGATGAGGTCGAGGTGCTGGACGAGACGTGGGAGCACGAGACGGACCATCTCCGTCTCACGGTCGACGTTTTCCGAATGTCCGGTCAGCAGTCTATACCGGTGCGCCTTCGGCTCAACACCAGGGCCAAGTCTCTGCTGCTAGAAGAATTTCCGCTCGCAGGGCGAGACTTAACAAAGGACGGATCACATTGGATTCTGGATACGACCGTAACCAGTCTTGAAGGTGTAGGCCGATTCGTCATCGGGCTGGCCGCTGACATCAAAGTGATAGATAGTCCAGAACTCAAGGGATACATTCAATCCTACGTTAAAGACTACGTCCATGCAGCCATCGAATAACGAATTCATCAGTTCCGTTCCATTTCAGGAGCGGAACATTTCTTTTTTTCGTTTCCACGCGTTCCATCCGTTCCACCCGTTCCTTTTCCAAGTGGAACGGAACGCTTACCGAAGCTATGATATGGGAGTTTTGACTAAATTGCTGTCTGCAGTGAGATTGTCCAGCTCCTGAGGGTTTTCCGTCTTTGACCTGAGCCAGCAGGGCCTTTCTGACCGCCGCAAATCTGGCATAAAATAAAAAAAACCGCCGCAGTACTGCGCCGGAAAAATATATCGAGTTTAGAATCTGCAAATGTAGCGGGGGCGGGGCACGATCCCGCGACCTCCGGATTATGAATCCGACGCTCTAACCAGCTGAGCTACCCCGCCGCGATTGGATTTGTTGAGATAGAAGGATTCGAACCCTCACTGACAGAGCCAGAATCTGTAGTGCTACCATTACACCATATCTCAATGACTTCTGTTCCGCAATTCTCGGAATTGGGACTGCAAAAGTACAAATGTTTTGCGAAAATGCAAAATTTTTATTTAAAAATTGCTTACTTTTCTCAACAATACGACCGCGTGCACCTCGCAGCCTTCGCCACGACCGACGAAGCCCAGTTTCTCGGTTGTAGTGGCTTTGACCGATACGTCCTCCACCGGGCAGCCTATGACCTGAGCGAGGCTTTCACGCATCCTGCTTATGTACGGCGCGAGTTTCGGCCTCTGGAGAGCGATGGTAATGTCGGCATTGCCCAACTCCCAACCCTCGCTGCGCACCAGTTCCATCACCCGCCCTAGCAGGATACGGCTGTCGATTCCTGCGTATTCACGGGAACTGTCCGGAAAATGCTTCCCTATGTCGCCCAGAGCCAGCGCTCCCAACAATGCATCGCACAGGGCGTGTATCGCCACATCCCCGTCGGAATGCGCCACAAAGCCCGCGTCGCCTTCAATCTCCACCCCGCAGAGCACCATTCTCAGCCCCGGAGCGATTGCGTGGACATCATATCCGTGTCCTATTCTGAAATCCGTATCCATACAAAGGGCAAAAATACTTAAAATTACTTATATTTGCACTCTATGGGATTTTTTAATTTGTTTGGTGACAACGAGCACCGTGTATTCAATTACAAGCCTATCTACTACAATCAGGAGGAGGACGAGCGCAGAAGGAAATTCGGGGCGGTGGACGGAACCCTCGAGAAGGAAAAGCAGGAAGGCAAATATGTTCCGGGATCTTACATAAAGGGATCGATGCGCGACGGACACTACCAGAACACGCGCACCCATATGCAGAAGGCACAGGTGATTATCGGCATCGTGTCGATGATACTGATATTCGTCGTGCTGTACTTCATCGCAAAATTCTATTCCCTGCTGTAGAGAAATGGGGAAATTGAAAGTATTGCCTGCCCAGCTGGCAAATATGATAGCGGCGGGGGAAGTGGTCCAGAGACCGGCCTCCGTCGTAAAGGAGCTTATGGAGAATGCCGTGGACGCAGGTGCCGGCAAAATCCAAGTAATCATAGAGGACGCGGGACGCACCCTTATCCAGGTGATTGACGACGGATGCGGCATGAGTCCTTCCGATGCGGTGCTCTGCTTCGAGCGCCACGCCACCTCCAAAATCGCCGAAGAGGCGGATTTGGGCGACATACTCACCTACGGCTTCCGAGGGGAAGCGCTGGCCAGCATAGCGGCGGTGGCGGAAGTCACGCTCAAGACCAGGCGCGCCCAGGACGACACCGCAACCCAGGTGAAAATAGGCGGCGGCAGCGATCTGCGCAGTTCCAGCGTCGCAGCCCCGGTGGGCTCGAGCTTCGCGGTGCGCAACCTCTTCTTCAACACCCCCGCGAGACGCAAGTTCCTCAAGAGCGATACGGTGGAATTCAGGCACATAGCGGAAGAGTTCACGAGGGTGGCAATCACGCGCCCGGGACTCGCATTTACACTCACCCACAACGGACGCGAGATTTACGTCCTGAAGAAAGAGAAGTCCCTGAAATACAGGATTTTGAATTTGCTCGGCGGAAACATGATTTCGGACATCGTGGACATTGAGGCCGAATCCAACGTGGCCAGGGTCAGCGGCTTCGTCGGCCGACCCGACACGGCAAGGAAAACCCCAGGCAGCCAATATTTCTTCGTGAACGGGCGCTTTTTCAAGAGCGCGTACCTCCACAAGGCGGTGATGAAGGCCTACGAGGGTCTAATACCCGAAGCGGCAGTGCCGGCATACTTCCTCTTCCTCGAGGTGGATACGCACAGCGTGGACGTGAACGTGCACCCCACCAAAACTGAAATCAAGTTCGAAAACGAGCCGCTGCTCTTCCAGTTCATCTACGCAAGCGTGCGAGAGACTCTGGGCAAGAACAGCTTCGGCGCATCCATTGATTTCGACACGGACAGCGCAGTGCAGCTCCCGCAGCTGAGCAGCAATTTCAGCGAGTACCTCGGCGGCAGCACCCCTTCGATAGGAGCCGACGAGAACTACAACCCGTTCGCCATCACAGGCGGAGAGAAACCTGACTTCGGGCCGCAAGAGCAGGGGGAAGCATACGACTACAGCCGCCATGTGGACAGGAGCCAGGATTACGGACAGCTGTTCAGCGAACGTGCGGTCCCGTCCGGCAGGACTATGGTGCTTCAGGACAAGTACATACTCACTCCTGTCGCATCCGGGGTGATGGTGGTGAACATCTCCCGCGCTCGCGAACGTATCATGTTCGACCGCACCATCAGGACCCTGTCCGACAGCAACGTGCACTGCACGCAAACCTCGCTCTTCCCCGTGGACCTGGAGCTGGGAGTGGACGCAGTGCTGCTGCTCGAAGGGAAGATGGACCTGCTCACAAGGCTCGGTTTCGACATCAGGACCGACGGCAGGGACAAGGTCACTGTGGGCGGTGTACCGGAAGGATACAGCTGCGAAGCCGGCAAGGTCGAAAGCCTTGTCAGGGAAATAGTGTACATTTTGTCAGAGGAGGAGGAATCCCTGCAAGAGATTATGAACCAAAGACTTGCGGAGCGTTTCGCCGCCACGGCAGCCAATTCATCGGACTCCGTGTGCTCCACCGTGGAGGCCCAGAGGCTGATTGACACGCTTTTTGCAAGTGAGAACGCAGAATTTACCTCGAACGGACGGAGAATAATCCACATCGTAAGCATCGGGGATTTGGACAAATTGTTTTGATTTATGTCGTATTACTACTACAACGATAACGGACAGCGCTCGGGAGGCTTTCTCTCCGGCATACCTGTCGTGACCAGGAACCTTCTCATCATCAACGTCATACTCTTTGTGTGCACGCTTATCAACGAGAACTTCATGATAAGCACCTTCGCGCTCTTCTACCCCAGCTCGCCCCTTTTCCGCTGGTGGCAGGTGATTACGCATATGTTTATGCACGGCGGATTCTGGCACATCTTCTTCAATATGTACACACTGGTGATGTTCGGAACGGTGGTGGAACGCTATCTGGGGCCTAAAAAGTTCCTGCTGTTCTACTTCGTGTGCGGACTTGGAGCCGCCGCCCTCCATATGGGAGTACAATTCCTTCAGATGCAGTCCTTTATGGATAGCGTTGCCCTCGGACACCCAGGTGCGATGCAGAATATCACCGCCATAAGGATGACACCGACCGTGGGAGCGTCCGGAGCGATTTACGGCCTGCTCATAGGCTACGCGATGCTCTTCCCTGAGTCCAGGATGACCCTGCTCTTCCCTCCTGTCACGCTCAGCGCCAAATGGATGGTAGTGGCTTTCGCCGTCATCGAGCTTGTGACCGGCGTTAGCGGCGTGAATTCGGGGGTTGCCCATTTTGCCCACCTCGGAGGTATGCTCATAGGCTACCTTCTCATACTGATGTGGCGCAAAAGGGGCGTTCTGTTCGACAAGAATGTTTTATGATATGGATAGGAAAACTGTCATTGCCGAAGCACTTGAGGTGCTCAAATCCGGGGGCGTGATCCTCTACCCTACGGATACTGTATGGGGAATTGGTTGCGATGCCACCAATGACAAGGCCGTGGAAAAGGTATTCGATATCAAGCACAGGCCTTCTTCCAAGTCTCTGGTCCTGCTGGCCTCCGACCTGGATATGGTGGCGAAGTACATCAGGGAAATACCTTCCATCGCCATTGACCTGGTGGAGGTGAATGACGAACCTATGACCATCATCTACCCCGGAGCCCAGTTCCTGAGTCCGGCAGTGTGCGCCGAGGACGGCAGCGTGGGCATACGAATCCCTTACGGCAATCCTATATGCAAGGAGATGGTGTACCGCTTCCGCAAGCCTGTGGTGAGCACTTCGGCCAACATTTCAGGCGAGCCGGCACCGCTGCTCTTCAGCGACATTTCCGAGGAAATCAAGTCGGCCGTGGATTACATCATCCCGAAAAGCTTCGACACCGAGTCCACCGGCAAGCCTTCACAAATAATAAAACTCGGCCTCCGGGGAGAGGTCGAGATTATAAGATAAGGACCGGAAACCTTTATTTCGCGATCTTCTCGCGCATATCGGTGTCTGCCTGGATGTTCTTCATCCTGTAGTAGTCCATGATTCCGAGGTTGCCGCTGCGGAATGCTTCTGCCATTGCAAGAGGCACCTGGGCTTCCGCTTCGATGACCTTCGCCCTGGCTTCCTGGGCCTTCGCCTTCATTTCCTGCTCCTGGGCCACCGCCATCGCCCTGCGCTCCTCGGCACGGGCCTGCGCTATGTTCTTGTCGGCATCCGCCTGATCCATCTGGAGCACAGCGCCAATGTTCTTGCCCACGTCTATGTCGGCGATGTCGATGGAAAGGATCTCGTATGCGGTGCCGGCATCCAGACCCTTATTGAGCACGAGCTTGGATATGCTGTCAGGGTTTTCGAGCACAGACTTGTGACTCTCGGACGAACCGATGCTGCTGACTATACCTTCACCTACACGCGCGAGTATGGTTTCCTCGCCCGCACCTCCGACCAGCTGCTTGATGTTTGCGCGCACGGTCACCCTCGCTTTCGCGATGAGCTGGATACCGTCCTTGGCAACTGCCGTCACAGGCGGGGTGTTGATGACCTTCGGATTCACGGACATCTGTACGGCTTCGAGCACGTCGCGTCCGGCAAGGTCTATTGCAGATGCCATCTGGAAGTTGAGGGAGATGTTCGCCTTGTTGGCGGAAATCAGCGCCATCACCACCTTCGTGACATTGCCCTTTGCGAGGTAATGGGCTTCCAACTCATTGGTTTTGAGGGTAAGTCCGGCCTTGGTGCCGGTAATCATTGCCATGACTATAGTTTTCGGATTCACGCCTCTCCAGCGCATAAGCAGGAGCTGGATGAGGGAGATATGCACGCCCGAGAGCACTGCCTGGAACCATAGCGCCACAGGGAAGAACCATAGGATGATGATGAGTGCGACTACAACAATGGCCGCGAGAATGATAGGTTGCATATATTAGATAGTTTTTACAATTACCTGGTTGTCAACGATTTCTACGATTTCAATCTGGGTGCCGGCAGCCACCATTGAATTGTCGGCCGACTTCACTTCGCATTCCACGGAGCCGAAACGGCCGGTACCGCGGGGCGCGAGCCTGGTCTGGGCATAGCCACAGTCGCCGGGGTGGAGGCGGGAAGCTTCGGTGTTGACTCTGGAAGTCACGTCGGTCTTGAGTTCGAAACGTTTCCAGGTCTTGCCGCGAAGGATGATCACGACCATGACGATCAGCAGCAGGAGCACGACGGCAGTCACCCACCATCCAGCGCAAGGGCTGATGTAATCGAAAGAGTACCAGCACGCGGCGCCGAGGGAAATCAGGCTGAAGAATCCTGCCACGCCTACTCCCGGCACCAGAAGCATCTCGACAAGCATAAAGATTATGCCCGCAAGGATAAGGCTCAATGTTATCCACCACATAGTTTTCGCATTAAAAGTTTGACAAATATACAAAATAAGGAGTACAAAGTTTCTTTCTTTTGAGAAAAATACTAACTTTGCACACTATTTTGGAATTTAAATGTAAAAATCATATTTATGCAAAACAAAGGTTTCATCAGAGTCGTGGCCATCTGCTTCATTATCGCATGCTTATGGCAGCTCTCATTCTCCCTCGTAAGCAGCATTTACTCCGGCAAGGCCAATAAGGCTGCCGAGAGTGGTGTGGAGAGCGTGAAGGGATCGGCCGCATTCGCCAACATTCCGGAGAGCGACCAGGCTTTCTACCTCGATTCCATCAGGAAAATCGAGGCCCGTCGCTACACAGACTCCATTTCATCCAAGAAAATTTATTTCGGAAACACCTACAAGCAGGTTCAGAATAAGGAAATCAACCTTGGTCTTGACCTCAAGGGAGGTATGAACGTCATGCTTCAGGTGCAGCTCGAAGACCTCGTGAAGGCACTTGCAGGAGATAACGCCAGCCCTGAGTTCCAGAAGGCTGTTGCCCTTGCAAAGGAGCGCAGCGTCACCAACAAGGCTGACTTCATCACCCTCTTCGCTGATGCCTGGAAGGAAGTAGGCGGCGGACAGAGGCTTTCTGCCATTTTCGGCACCATGGATATGCAGGGCCGCATCGACCCTGAGACCACTGACGAGCAGGTTATCACCGTTCTCAGGGAGGAGGCCGAGAGTGCCGTATCCAACTCATTCAACGTGCTCCGCAACCGTATCGACCGCTTCGGCGTAACCCAGCCTTCAATCCAGAAGATAGGCAACACCGGACGCATACTCGTGGAGCTTCCGGGTGTAAAGGAGCCTGAGCGTGTGCGCAAGCTGCTCCAGGGCACCGCATCCCTCGAGTTCTGGACCACTTACACCGAGTCCGAGATTGCCCCATACCTCAGAGAGGCAAATGCCCTCCTCGCCCAGCTTGAGGCTGACGATGAGCCTGCAGCAGAGCTCGAGCAGAGCACTGAAGGCGACATCGTGGCAGAGGAGCTCAAGGCTCAGGACTCTGAAGACGCCGACCTGGAGGCATACAGGAAGGCAAACCCTCTGTTTGCTGTTCTCTCCCCTTCAGGATTCCGCGACAATGCCTGCATAGGCTTTGCCGCTGCAGCAGATACCGCCCTTATCAACAAGTATCTCTCAAGGCCTGAGGTTGCAGCCGTCTTCCCTGCCGAGTTCCGTCCTATGTGGGGCGTGAAGCCGTCAGAGTATGTTTCCGGCGACAATGTATATGAGCTCGTGGCTATCAAGGCCTCCTCACGTGACGGCAAGGCTCCGCTTGACGGCGGTTCCGTTACCGACGCACGCGTGGAGTACAACGAGCGCCAGGGTGGCGAGCCTAGCGTTTCAATGACAATGAACGCTGACGGTGCAAGCACCTGGGCCCGTCTTACAAAGGAGAACGTAGGCCGCCAGATTGCAATCGTGCTCGACGGCACCGTATATTCTTATCCTAACGTGCTCAACGAAATCACCGGAGGCGTTTCTTCCATCACCGGCAATTTCACCATCGAGGAAGCAACCGACCTTACCAACGTGCTCAAGTCCGGTAAGCTCCCTGCACCTGCCACCATCGTTCAGGAGCAGGTAGTTGGACCTTCACTCGGTGCCGCATCCATTCGCGCAGGTCTCATTTCCTTCCTCATCGCCTTCATCCTTGTGCTGATCTATATGATCTTCTTCTACAAGGGCGCCGGTGTTGCAGCTGACTTCGCACTTCTTACCAACGTAGTACTCCTCTTCGGCGTTCTCGCAGCGTTCGGCGCAGTACTTACCCTGCCTGGTATCGCAGGTCTCGTGCTTACCCTGGGTATGGCAGTGGATGCGAACGTCATCATATATGAGCGCGTGAAGGAAGAGCTCAAGGCAGGCAAGGGTCTGGGCAAGGCCATCCACGACGGCTACGCCAATGCCTACTCCGCCATCATCGACGGTCAGGTTACAACCCTGCTCACCGGTCTGGTGCTCTTCTTCTTCGGTTCAGGTCCTATCAAGGGCTTCGCCACCACTCTTATCATCGGTATTATCACCTCAGTGCTGACCTCAATCTTCATCACCCGCATCATCTTCGACGACAGGGTATCCAAGGGCAAGAGCATCAGCTTCGAGACCAATCTTACCAAGAACTTCCTCAAGGGCACTAAGATCGACTTCCTCGGAGGACGCAAGTGGTCTTACATCGTTTCCGGAGCGCTCATCGTCATCTCCCTCTGCTCAATCTTCATCAAGGGATTCACCTATGGTGTCGATTTCACCGGAGGCCGCACCTATGTAGTACGCTTCGACAAGCCTGTCACCGCTGAGGAGGTTCGTGAGGCTGCCAGCAACGTATTCGACCTCGCTGCAGCAGAGCAGGGTCTCTCCGGCACCTCAGTAGAGGTTAAGCAGTTCGGTGGAGACAGCCAGATGAAGATCACCACCTCTTACAAATACGAAGACGAGTCAACTACCGTTGACGCAGAAATCGAGGGTATGCTCTTCGAGGCAATGAAGGGCTTCTTCGACGAGAATCTCACACTTGCAGATTTCACCTCAACCCTTGACAACCCTAACGGTATCATTTCTTCCGACAAGGTGGGCGCATCCATCGCCAACGATATCAAGCGCAATGCCGTAATCTCCATCATCCTTGCCCTCATAGTAATCTTCGCCTACATCGCGTTCAGATTCAAGGGCTGGGCCTGGGGTCTCGGCGGCGTGGTTTCCCTTGCACACACTGCAATCATCATCATCGGCTTCTTCTCACTGTTCAGCGGCATCCTGCCATTCAACCTGGACGTTGACCAGACCTTCATCGCAGCCATCCTTACCATCATCGGTTACGCCATCAACGATAACGTGGTTATCTTCGACCGTATCCGTGAGAACCTCGGCCTGCATCCTAACGATGACTTCAAGCAGACTGTGAACAAGTCACTCAACGCTACTCTTACCCGTACGGTAAACACCTCAGTATCCACCCTCCTCCCTATGCTTGCCATCGCAATCTTCGGAGGTGAGTCCATCAGAGGTCTGTCAGTTGCGCTCTGTGTCGGTATCCTTATCGGTACTTACGCTTCCATCATGATCGGTACTCCTATCATGTTCGACACTATGATGGCAAGGCGCAAGAAGCTCGCCGCAAAGGCAGACGCCAAGAAGAAATAATCAATCTTCAAATAATGAGATTGCCCCGGACCAAATCGGTTCGGGGTAATTTTTATGCTTCAGGGCAGACAAATAAGAAGGCGACTGGTGAGAGTCGCCTTCAATATGATATGTGTGCCACTATTAGTCTTCAGCTGCTTCGGCTGCTGCGTATTCAGCAAGAAGCTTGGTCTGAACATCGCCCGGAACAGGCTGGTAGTCAGCGAACTCCTTCTCGAAGGATGCTGAGCCTGCGGTCAGGGAGCTCAGGGAAGTAGAGTAGCGATAGAGCTCTGCCTGAGGTACGCGGGCCTTGAGGATTGCGAAGCCCTTGTCCGATCCCATATCTCCGAGGACGCCTCGACGGTTCTGGAGGTCTGACATCACGGCACCCTGATACTCAGGAGGAGTCATCACGGTCACGTTATATATAGGCTCGAGAATCTTAGGGCCGGCGTTGCGGAAGGCCTCCTTGAAGGCGTTGCGGCCAGCGATGATGAAGGCGATTTCCTTGGAGTCAACCGGGTGCATCTTACCGTCGTAAACGAATACGCGGATATCGCGGGCATAGGAACCGGTGAGAGGGCCCTCTGACATCTTCTCCTTGATACCCTTGAGGATTGCCGGCATAAAGCCGAGGTCGATGGCACCACCGACAACGCAGTTGTAGAACTCAAGCTTTCCACCCCATTCGAGGTCGGTAATGTCCTGGGTCTTCACATTGAGCTGGGTGTCCTTGCCGTCAATCTTGAACTTGGTGTTCAGCTCGCCTTCTGCAGGGCATACGAGGAGGTGAACCTCACCGAACTGACCTGCACCGCCGGACTGCTTCTTGTGGCGGTATTGGGCGGTAGCGACCTTGGTGATCGTCTCGCGATAAGGAACCTTAGGCTGATAGAGCTCAACATCCACGCCAAACTCGTTTACCAGACGCCACTTCACGATATTGATATGCTGCTCGCCGTTGCCCTTGAGAATGGTTTGGCGAAGCTCCTTGTTGTAGTCCACGATTACGGTTGGATCCTGGGCCGAGATCTTCTTCAGCGCATCACCGAGCTTCTGCTCATCCTGCACGACCTTGGCCTTGATGGCGCACTCGTACTTGGATGCAGGGAATTCGATCTTGTCGTAGTTGATGCCTGAACCAGGAAGGGAAAGGGTGGTGTTGGCGCGGCTGTTCTTGAGCTTCACTGCGCAACCGAAGTCTCCTGCGTGGATCTGGTCCACAGCTTCCCTCTTCTGGCCTGCAACTGCATAGATGGTGGAGAAACGGTCCTTGCCACCGGAAACTGGATCCTCAAGGTCGAGTCCTGAAGTAAGGGTGCCGCTCATTACCTTGAAGTAAGATACTTCACCGAGGTGCTGCTCGACGGCGTTCTTGTAAATGAAGATTGAAGGAGCGCCCTCTTCCTTGTTGGAAGGTGCCGGTGCAACCCTCCTGGTGAACTCGAGAACCCTCTTGACTCCGATATCCTTCTTTGCGGATACGCAGAATACAGGATAAGCCTCTCCAGTTCTGATACCCAGGCTGAGTCCCTGACGGATTTCGTCCTCAGTAAGGCTTCCGGCCTCGAAGAACTTCTCCATAAGGGTGTCGTCGTACTCGGCAGCCTTCTCAATGAGCTCCTGGCGGGCTTCCTCGGCCCTGTCCATAAGGTCAGCAGGTATTTCAAGATCCTCACGGGTGCCGTTGGCATCCTTGAAGTGATAGTATTTCATTGTAAGCACATCCACGAATCCGTCGAAGGAAGGGCCCGTAGTCACAGGGAACTGGATGTATACGGCCTTGTTACCAAATGATTCCTTGATGCTGTTATGAACCATATCCCAGTCTGCCTTCTCGCCGTCGAGCTGGTTTACTGCAACGATAAGAGGAAGGGACTGCTTCTCTGCGAGGCGGAGGAACTTCTCGGTTCCGACTTCCACGCCCTGCTGCGCGTTCACTACGAGTATGCCGCACTCGCAAACCTTGAATGCAGAGTACGCACCGCCGATGAAGTCGTCAGCGCCCGGGGCGTCGATGAAGTTGAACTTGGTGTTCTGGAATTCGGCGTAAAGAGGAGTTGCGTTGATGGATCTCTGGTTGATCTTCTCAAGCTCGTTGTAGTCTGAGACTGTGTTCTTGTCTTCAACTGTGCCTCTTCTGTCGATTACCTTGCCCTCATAGAGCATAGCTTCAGCCAACGTGGTCTTGCCGGACTTTGTAGCTCCGAGAAGTACCACGTTGCGGATCTCTTTGGTTGTGTATTCTTTCATTTCTGAGTTATTAATTATTAAAAAATTTCAAAATTGTCGCGTGTAGCTCACAAATCTAATAAAAATTAAGGCCATTCACAACAATAAATCAATAATAATTCATCAATTCCCATACCGAGCTCCCTGAATACCATTTCATTCAGTTCCGGCGCATCAATATCTAAGGCA
>SFJB01000043.1 GCA_004555145.1 Bacteroidales bacterium
ATAATCGGTTCTTCGTTGTCAGGAATCCTGATGACTTCCTTCTGACGCGGGTTCTCAACCGCCGGGATATCGGCGAAGGTGGACTTGATTTTTGCCTCCACCTCATCCACGTCGAAATCGCCCACTACCACAAGTGCCTGCATATCGGGACGATACCAGGTGTGGTAGAAATTTGTGAGGCTCTCAGGCTTGAAAGTCTTGAGGTTTTCCTCGCTGCCGATGATAGTGGTGGTCGCGTACTTTGTGTCTCCATATATATAAGGTGAAGACTGTTCACGCATTCTCCAGGATGCGGTGTTGCGGCTGCGCTTCTCCTCGAGTATCACTCCGCGCTCCTTGTCAATTTCTACAGGGTCGCAAGTTACGAAGTGGGAGTAGTCGTGCATTATGAGCAAACAGGTGTCGATGACGGTAGGACGCACCAGAGGAATGTTGTTGAGCAGGTAAATGGTCTGTTCAACTCCGGTGGATGCATTCACGTTACCTCCGAAAGAAGCACCGATGCTCTCAAGCCAGTTGAGTATTCCTTTCCCAGGGAAGTTCTTGGTGCCGTTGAAGCACATATGCTCGAGGAAGTGTGCGAGTCCGTCCTGGTCAGGCTCTTCCTGAAGAGCACCCACGTTGGTGGCGAGGTAGAATTCGGCCCTTCCGGCAGGTTTGTCATTATGCCTGATGTAATAGGTCATCCCATTTTCGAGTTTGCCTACTCGTGCAGCGGGATCATTGGGCAAAGTCGGCATCTGTTGGCCGTTTGCCAAAGCAGCGGTGCCGAAGAGTACCGCTGCAATCAAAAAGAATTTTGCTTTCATTTGATATATAAACAGTGTATTACTTCAATATTACACTGCAAATATAATTCATTTTTTGCAATACACAATATTTTTGTGCCTATTATTTGCCTGCAAGCCTCTTGTAGGTCTCGAGGCGGATTTTCGCGAACTCTTCAGTCTTCTCGAGAAGCTCAGTGGCGTTCTCAGGGAAGAGCTTGTAAAGGGATGCGAAACGAACCTCACCCTTGAGGAAGTCCTGGAACTTGGTCCAGTCAGGCTCCTTGGAGTCGAGGGTGAACGGATTCTTTCCCTGTTCCTCGAGAAGAGGATTGTAGCGGTAAAGCTGCCAGTATCCGCACTCTACTGCGAGTTTCTCTTCCTTCTGGCTCAGTCCCATACCGGCCTTAAGACCGTGGTTGATACAAGGGGCGTAAGCGATGATGAGGGATGGTCCGTCGTAAGCCTCGGCTTCCTTGATGGCGTTCATGTACTGTACAGGGCTTGCACCCATAGCAACCTGGGCTACATATACGTAACCGTAGCTCATCGCCATCATTCCGAGATCCTTCTTGCGTATCTTCTTGCCTGAAGCGGCAAACTTTGCAACTGCTCCAACCGGGGTGGCCTTTGAAGACTGGCCGCCGGTGTTGGAGTAAACCTCAGTATCGAGGACGAGCACGTTCACATTCTCACCGGAAGCGAGTACGTGGTCGAGTCCGCCGTAACCGATATCGTAGCTTGCGCCGTCACCGCCGAAGATCCACTGGCTGCGTGCAGGGATGAACTGCTTGATCTTGAGCAGGGACTTGCAGGTCTCGCAACCGCACTCTTCCATAAGAGGAACGAGCTTGTCGGCAACTTCGCGGGTCACAGCGTAGTCCTTCCTGTTGTCGAGCCACTTCTGGAAGAGAGCCTTCATCTCCTCGCTGCAGCACTCGCAGCTCAGACCCTTCTGCATCAGGGATGCAACGGTTTCGCGTATGCGCTCTGAACCGAGACGCATACCGAGTCCGAACTCGCAGAAGTCCTCGAAGAGGGAGTTGGCCCATGCAGGTCCGTGACCGTGGGCATCGGTGCAATATGGAGATGCAGGGAAGGAAGCGCCGTAGATGGAAGAGCATCCGGTAGCGTTGGCAATCATCATGTGGTCGCCGAAGAGTTGGGTGATGTTCTTGATGTATGGGGTCTCGCCGCAACCTGCGCAGGCACCGGAGAACTCGAAGAGAGGCTGTGCGAACTGCGCGTTCTTCATATTGGACTTAGGATCGCCAGGGGTCTTGTAGCCCACCTTGGTATTGAGGTAGTCGAAGTTGGCCTGGTCGTCTGCGTGGTCAAGGTAGGAAGCCATTGAAAGGGCCTTGTCCTTGGCGAGACATACGTCAACGCAGTTGCCGCAACCCGTACAGTCGGCCACAGATACGCTGAGGGCGTATTTGTATTCCTTGAGGTTGGCCTTGCCGTCAGCGAGCTTGACTCCGGCAGGAGCAGCTGCAGCCTCGTCTGCGTTGAGGAGGAACGGACGTATTGCAGCGTGAGGGCAGACAAATGCACAGGTGTTGCACTGGATACACTTCTCCGCATCCCATACAGGGACATTCACCGCTACGCCGCGCTTCTCGTAAGCAGCTGTGCCGGCAGGCATTGTACCGTCCTTGTATGGCATGAAGCTGCTGACAGGGAGGGTGTCTCCGCACTGGGCGTTGACCACGTCGGCAATTTCCTTGACGAAAGGAGTGGCGAGACGTCCTGCATTAGGATTGACGAACTTGGCGTTGATGTTTGCCCACTCGGCAGGAACCTTGACCTCGATGTACTCCCCACCGCGGTCGATGGCTGCGTAGTTCATGTTGACGATGTTCTCACCCTTCTTGCCGTAGGACTTGAGGGCGGCGTCCTTCATATACTTCACAGCGTCGTCAGCAGGGATGATGCCGGTGATGCGGAAGAATGCGCTCTGGAGAATGGTGTTGGTGCGGTTGCCCAGACCGATCTCTGCCGCAATCTTGGTGGCGTTGATGATATAGAGCTTGATCTTCTTGCGTCCAATGACTGACTTTACGAAGTCAGGGATGCGCTCGAGGGTCTCCTCTTCGTTCCAGAGGGAGTTGAGAAGGAGGCTGCCGCCTTCCTTGATACCCTTGAGTACGTCGTACTTCTCGAGATAAGAAGGTACGTGGCAGGCTACGAAGTCAGGAGTGTTCACGAGGTAAGGGGCCTTGATAGGGGACTTGCCGAATCTGAGGTGTGAACAGGTGTAGCCGCCGGACTTCTTGGAGTCGTAGTCGAAGTATGCCTGGCTGTAAAGTTCGGTGTGGGTACCGATGATCTTGATGGTGTTCTTGTTGGCACCTACGGTACCGTCGGATCCGAGGCCGTAGAACTTGCACTCGGTGGTGCCCTTCTTCACGATGGATACCTCACCCTTGGTAGGAAGGCTCTTGAAGGTCACGTCATCCAGGATGCCGATGGTGAAGTCGGTCTTAGGCTCCTTGCGCTCGAGGTTGTCGAACACTGCGATGATCTGGGCCGGAGTGGTGTCCTTTGAAGAAAGACCGTAGCGGCCGCCGATTACGAGCGGTGCGTTCTCCTTGCCCTGGAAGAGAGCCTTTACGTCGAGGTAGAGAGGCTCGCCGAGAGCACCCGGCTCCTTAGTCCTGTCGAGGACTGCAATCTTCCTAACGCTCTTAGGAAGCACCTTGAGGAGGTACTTCTCGGAGAACGGACGGTAGAGGTGCACTGTGATGACGCCGTACTTGCGTCCGCGTGCGGCGAGGTAGTCAACGGTCTCCTTGGCGGTCTCGGTGACTGATCCCATAGCCACGATAACGCACTCTGCGTCCTTGGCTCCGTAATACTCGAACGGACGGTACTGGCGTCCGGTAAGTTCTCCGATTTCACCCATATAGCGGGCTACGATATCAGGAACTGCCTCGTAAACCTGGTTGCGGGACTCGACTGCCTGGAAGTAAACGTCACCGTTCTGGGCAGTGCCCCTGGTGACAGGAGCGTCAGGGTTGAGGGCGCGGGCACGGAAATTCTCAAGGGACTTGGTGCTGACCATCTTCCTGAGCTCATCCTCGTCGAGAGCTTCGATTTTCTGGATTTCGTGTGAGGTGCGGAAGCCGTCGAAGAAATGCAGGAACGGCACCGAAGACTTGATTGCGGAGAGGTGTGCCACTGCGGCGAGGTCCTGAGCCTCCTGGACTGAACCGGAAGCGAGCATCGCGAAACCTGTCTGGCGGCAGGCCATCACGTCCTGGTGGTCTCCGAAAATGGAGAGGGCGTGGGATGCAAGGGCGCGGGCGGATACGTGGAACACTGCAGGAAGCAGCTCACCGGCAATCTTGTACATATTTGGAATCATCAGGAGAAGACCCTGAGAAGCCGTATAGGTGGTAGTAAGGGCACCAGCCTGAAGGGATCCGTGGACAGCGCCGGCAGCACCAGCCTCACTCTGCATCTCGGTGACCTTTACGGTTTCACCCCAAAGGTTCTTCTTGCCGTGAGCGGCCCACTCGTCAACATTCTCAGCCATTGTTGAGGATGGTGTGATCGGATAGATGGCCGCATGCTCGCTGAACAGATACGCTATGTTCGAAGCGGCCTGGTTACCGTCACAGGTGATGAATTTTTTTTCTTTTGCCATAATGAATATTACTATTTTGGTTTTAGTTAAATCTGACTTTCAGCCAATTGTTCATAATACGCACAAATATACGAATAAATCGGCAATTTCTCAAAGAAAAAGATTAGCTTTGCGAGGGTTTTCAATAGCTTGTTTGTGAAGATGTACGCTTTATGAAGATAGTATGCGATGACAGAATTCCTTACCTGCGCGGAGTTTTTGAGGGCGTGGCGGAGTGCGTGTACCTCCCGGGGGCGCAGACCAGGAGGGAGGACTTGTTGGATGCGGATGCCGTAATCACAAGAACCAGAACGGTTTGCGGCCCGGAACTCCTGGAGGGCACCCGGGTGCGATTCATCGCAAGCGCGACCATAGGCACCGACCACATAGACAAAGATTGGTGCGCGAAGCACGGCATAGCCTGGAGCAATGCTCCCGCTTGCAATTCAGCCTCGGTGAGGCAGTACATAGCCTCGGCGCTGTGCGTATTGAAGAGGCGCCATTCCCTGGATTTCAGCAAGCTTACGCTGGGAGTCGTGGGCGTGGGCAACGTGGGGTCGAAGGTGGCGGAGCTGGGACGCGCCCTGGGCATGAAACTGCTGCTCTGCGATCCTCCGCGCGCTGCTCTTGAAGGAGGGGACGCGTTCACTGACCTGGACACGCTATGGCAGGGCAGCGACATAGTGAGCCTGCACGTGCCGCTTGAGCGTGAGGGCCTGTACCCTACAGTGCACCTCATCGATTCGAGGAGACTTGGCTCGAATGACAATAAGGACAGGATACTTATCAACAGTTCCCGTGGGGCGGTGGTGGACAATGCTGCGCTGCGCGATGCCCTGGAGGCGGGAAGGCTGAAGGCGGCGGTGCTGGACGTTTGGGAAGGCGAGCCGCAGATAGACCGCAAGCTGCTGGAACTTGTGGATATCGCGACCCCTCATATAGCCGGGTACAGCGCCGACGGCAAGGCGATGGGGACGATGATGGCCGTACGTGCCGTTGCAGAAGCGCTCGACCTGCCCCTGAAGGACTGGAAGGCGGAAGGAATTCCGGAGCCTGAAGGTGGTCTGGTGTACGAGTGCGGGGCGGGGGAGGACCTGGTGGAAAGGGCCCTGCTGGCGAGCTACGACATACTTGCGGATGATGCTGCCCTTCGTGCCCACCCCGAGGACTTCGAGTATCTGAGGGGGCACTATCCCGTTAGAAGGGAAGCTCCCGCCTGGACAATAAGACTGCACGGGGCAGACGAGTCTCAGGCGGACGCTCTCAGAAAGCTGGGTTTCGGCAAAGTCCTTACAGTATAGTGACTTCCACACCCATAGAGCCGGAAATTCTTTTGACAAGACCCTGGAGCACGGTTCCCGGTCCGAGTTCGCGGAACTCGCCGGCGCCGTCGGCAATCATATTCTTCACCGTCTGGGTCCATTTCACCGGAGAGGTGAGCTGGAGCAGGAGGTTCTCCTTGATGACCTTAGGGTCGGTCTCCGCACAGGCGCTGACATTCTGGTAGATAGGGCAGGACGGGGTCTTCACCTCGGTCTTGTCTATGGCTTTTGCCAGTTCTATCCTTGCAGGCTCCATAAGAGGGGAGTGGAAGGCTCCGCTGACGCTCAGCGGAAGGGCTCGCTTGGCCCCCGCTGCCTTCAGGGCGGCACAGGCGTTCTCCACTGCCTGCCTCTCGCCGGAAATCACTATCTGTCCGTCGCAGTTGTAGTTGGCCGGAATCACCAGGCCTTCAGTGCTCTCGCAAATCTGTTCCACGCTTTCGTTCGGCAGACCTATGATGGCTGCCATAATCCCCGGAACCTTCTCGCAGCAGAGCTGCATCTGCTCGGCGCGCACGGCGACCAGCCTCAAGGCATCTTCGAAATCCACGGCTCCGCAGGCCACGAGGGCAGAAAACTCTCCCAGGGAATGTCCTCCCACCATATCCGGTGCAGGCAGGCCTTCGCTGCACAGAGCCTTGCATACTGAATGGAGGAAAATTGCAGGCTGGGTGACCTTGGTTGCCCTGAGGTCTTCGTCACTGCCTTCGAACATTATGTCCGTGAGATTGAATCCGAGGATATCATTGGCCCTGAGCATCATTTCACGGGCTTTGGTGCTGCTTTCATAAAGGTCTTTGCCCATTCCGGAGAACTGGGCTCCCTGACCTGGAAACATAAATACTGTCTTCATATTCCTATTCTTTCCTTTGACCTGGGGTCAATTTTTCAGCAAAAATACAGAAAAAACTTAATATATTTGTATGCCAATAATGTAACAATAACTGCAAATGGTTGATTTCAAGTACTATGCGCCGACAGAGGTCGTCTTCGGCAAGGATTCTGAGAGGCAGCTTCCCGCTCTCCTGAAAAAATACGGGGCCGGCAGGGTTCTCCTTCACTATGGCGGTTCCAGCGCCGAGCGCTCCGGCCTGCTCCCAAGGGTAAGGGGTATGCTTTCCGAAGCCGGCATTGCCTTCATTGAGCTTGGCGGAGTGGTCCCCAACCCGCGTCTGAGTCTGGTTAGAAAGGGTATAGAACTCTGCCGAAAAGAGGGCGTGGACTTCATTCTTGCCGTTGGCGGTGGTTCGGTCATCGACTCCTGCAAGGCCATCAGTTCCGGCATGTACCTCGACGGCGACGTGTGGGATCTCTTTCTCCGGAAGGCCGAGGCCAGCCGTTTCCTGCCAATAGGATGCGTCCTGACAATTCCTGCTGCGGGAAGTGAGATGAGCGGGGGCAGCGTCATTACCAATGAGGAGGGAAATCTCAAGAAGGACTACTGCAATGACAGCCTGCGCTGCAAGTTCGCGGTCATGAATCCTGAGCTCACCTACACCCTCCCCGCCTGGCAGACAGCCTGCGGTGCCGTGGATATGATGATGCATACCATGGAGAGGTATTTCACCAAGGAGGACGATATGGAAGTGACGGACGCAATTGCCGAAGCGATACTGCGGACGGTGATCAAAGTGGCTCCTAAGGTGCTCAGAAACCCTCACGACTACACCCTGAGGGCTCAGTTGATGTGGGCCGGCAGCCTCGCCCACAACGACCTCACGGGTTGCGGCACGACAGATGACTGGGGTACACACAACATTGAACATGAGCTCAGCGGAATGTTCGACGTGAGCCACGGTGCTGGACTTGCCGCCGTATGGGGAAGCTGGGCCCGCTATGTGCGTTCCGAGAACCTGCCGCGTTTCGTGCGCTTTGCTGTGAACGTGATGGGTGTGGAGCAGGATTTCCACAGTCCGGAAGCTACCGCGGAGGCGGGAATCCGGGCGATGGAGGATTTCTTCCGCAGCCTTGGTATGCCCGTGAACCTGCGTGAACTCACCGGGATTGAAGTCAGCGAGGAACAGATTTCCGAGATGGCTGACAAATGTTCCGAATGGGGCACCCGCACCGTGGGCGCTCTGAAAGTGCTTTCTCGCGACGACGTGGCGGAAATATACAGGATGGCAAGATAGTTTTTCCCTTTGACATTTTTAGGAAAATAGGTATATTTGCAACTTGTCCGGCCCCCTTAGTTTAATGGATAAAATTTAGGATTCCGGTTCCTACGATAGGCGTTCGATTCGCCTAGGGGGTACAAATAGACACTGAAATGGGAGATGAAAGCAAGAGCCTTGAGGCGGTAAGGAAAAGAATCAACGAAATTGATTCGAAGATGGCTGAACTCTTTGAGCAGAGGATGCTTGAGAGTCGTGACGTGGCGCAGTACAAGATGACCAGGGGGCTTCCGATATGCGACCCTGTCCGCGAGGAGGAAGTCATCAGACGCAATTCCGGACTCATCAATGATGACGGAATCAGGAATCTCTACGTGGATTTCCAGAAGAATATGATGGACCTCTCCAAACGCTACCAGCGCCAGCTTACCAGCGGTTTTAAGGTGGCGTATTGCGGCGTGCCGGGAGCCTTTGCTTCCATTGCCGTGCGCAGGATGTTCCCTCAGGCAGAGGCCGTGCCTTTTTCTGATTTCGCGTCGGCATACCGTTCCGTCGAGGATGGACTGTGCGACGTGGCGGTACTTCCAATGGAAAACAGCTATGCCGGAGAGGTGTCCGCAGTCACGGACCTGATGTTCTCAGGAAGCCTTTACTGCAACCGGGTGATGGAACTCGAGGCCGTGCAGAACCTGCTTGCGTGCGAGGGTGCCGACCTGAACACGATACGCGAGGTCGTAAGCCATCCCCAGGCCCTGTCCCAGTGCGCAGGATACATCGAGAAGAAGGGCTTTACCGCCCACGAATACCCGAATACTGCCGTCGCGGCAAAGATGGTGGCTGAGAAGAAGGATGTCAGTGTTGCAGCCATTGCAAGCGAAGAATGTGCTGAACTCTACGGCCTGAAGGTGGTGGAACGCCACATCAACTCTTCCAACACCAATACCACCCGTTTTGCCGCCTTCACCCGCTCCCTTGACGTATCCCGGTCAAAGCATAAGATGGGCCGCCACTTCATACTGATGTTCACCGTGAAGAATGAAGCCGGTTCGCTTGCCAAGACCCTGAACATAATCGGAGCCCACGGCTACAATATGTCCAGCCTCCGCTCCCGTCCGATGAAGGATTTGATGTGGAACTACTATTTCTACATAGAGCTTGACGGTGACATCAACAATGAGGAAGGCCGCAGTATGATGACAGAACTCGGATCCCTGTGCGACCGTCTCAAACTTGTCGCAAATTTCTGACAAAAATGAAGAACAGTATAGGCAGCAGCGTAATTCTCACCGTTTTCGGCGAAAGCCACGGCCCCGCTACGGGTGTCGTTCTCGACGGTATGGCCCCCGGAGTGGAAGTGGACTGCGGGGAAATTGCAGCCCGGCTGTCCCGCCGCCGTCCCGGAGGTCTGACCGATACCGCAAGGGTGGAGAAGGATGAATTCAGCATACTAAGCGGCGTGTACGAAGGCCGTACCACCGGTTCACCGCTAGCAATCAGCATACCGAATGCCAACGTGCGCAGCTCCGACTACCCCGTGGGTATCGCGCGCCCGTCGCATTCCGATTACAGCGCCGAGATGAAGTACCACGGCTACGAAGATCTGCGGGGTGGGGGACACTTCTCCGGCAGGGTCACGGTGGGGGTGGTCGCAGCCGGTGCCATTTGTCTAAAGGCCCTGCAATACAGGGGAATACATATAGCGACGCACATACTCGAATGTGCCGGAGTCATGGATGAACCCTTCTCTGGGGACGGGGAATTGCTACGCACCCAGATGGAACTTGCGGACAGCGCCGATTTTCCGGTGATTTCCCCGGTCGCCGACAGGATGCGCGAGGCCATACTCGCTGCGAAGTCTGACGGTGATTCCGTGGGAGGCAGGGTGCAGTGCTGCATAAGCGGCCTTCCCGCCGGTGTCGGGGAACCGTGGTTCGATTCCCTGGAATCCGTGATTTCCCGTGCAATGTTCGCTATCGGTGCCGTGAAGGGTATAGAGTTCGGCGACGGTTTTGCGCTGTGCTCCATGCGCGCTTCCCGGGCAAATGATCCCTTTGCCATCCGCGGCGGCCGCGTGGTGACCCTGTCCAACCGCAACGGCGGCATCAACGGCGGCATCAGCAACGGTATGCCTCTGCTCTTCCAGCTTGCCGTAAAGCCTACCCCGTCCATTTCCCGGCCACAGAGGACCGTGGACTTCCGCAAGGGTGAGGAAACGACTCTGGAACTGCACGGACGCCACGATCCTGCTATACTCAGACGTATCTGCCCTGTAGTCACCGCGATGGCTTCGGTTGTGGTCTGCGATGTGCTTGCTCAACGCTATGGAACTGATTATCTGGGACCTGCGTCCCCGGACGGGAAAGTGTGATATGGCATCTGAGAAGAAAATACTCATTGTGGGACTCGGACTCATAGGCGGTTCGTACGCCCAGGGTCTGAGCCGCGCCGGCTACCGTGTCGGAGCTCTGGTGCGCCGTCAGGAAACCCTTGACTATGCTTTGGAACACGGTTTCGCGGCAGACGGACGTACGCTCCCGGACAGGGACTACGTTTCCTCTTTCGATGTGATAGTGTTCGCCCTTTATCCCAGGAAGATGCTCGAATGGCTGCGCGAGTACGGTTCGTACATACGCAGGGGCGCCGTGGTCACCGACGTTTCGGGCGTGAAACGCTATGTCATCGACAATATGCGCGGACTGCTGCCCGAGGGGGTGAGCTTCGTGCCGGCACATCCTATGGCAGGCAAGGAAGTGTACGGAATCGAGAATGCTGACTGCAGGATTTTCCGTAACGCCAACTTCATCATAACTCCGCTTCCCGGCACCGATCCCGCCGCACTGCAGCTTGTGCGTGAGCTTGCTGTCGCCCTGGAATTCAGAAGAATATCCGAGCTGACGCCGGAGAAGCACGACGAGATGATAGGCTTCCTTTCCCAATTGACCCATTGCATCGCAGTGGCTCTGATGGACTGCAAGGAGTCATCGCATCTTGTAGATTATACCGGAGATTCATTTCGCGACCTCACCCGCATCGCCAGAATCAACGAGAATATGTGGACGGAGCTTTTTCTGGAGAACCGCGACGAACTGCTCTCGCAGATGGACCTGTTCCTGGAGAAGTTCAGCACGCTCAGGGACGCGATAGCCTCAGGGGACGAGCAGACAATGAAGGAGATGATGATAACTTCGACCCGTAGAAGGGCCTATTTCGATAAAGATTAGAGGAGGTTTTATTATGAACATGGATTTTAAGCGCAAGCTTATCATACCACAGGAAATCAAGGAGATGTACCCTCTCTCCGAGGAGGGTGCGCAGGCCAAGAAGGAAAATGATGCTGCCATAAGCGACATCTTCACCGGCAAGAGTGACAAGCTTCTGCTGGTGATAGGCCCGTGCTCCGCCGACAGGGAGGATGCGGTGATAGATTATATCTCCCGCCTTCGCGGCGTGCAGGAGAAGGTGGCTGACAAGATAGTGATCGTGCCGAGAATCTATACCAACAAACCCCGCACTACCGGCATAGGTTACAAAGGTATGCTGCACCAGCCGGACCCGCATGCCCACGCGGATATGCTCAAGGGCCTCATAGCAATACGAAAGCTGCACCTCAAGGCCCTCAATGAGACGGGCTTCTCCTGCGCGGATGAAATGCTGTATCCCGAGAACCACAAGTACCTTTCCGACCTGCTCTCCTACGTTGCTGTCGGGGCCCGCTCCGTGGAGAACCAGCAGCATCGTCTGACTGCGAGCGGACTGGACATACCTGTGGGTATGAAGAACCCTACCGGAGGAAATCTGTCAGTGATGATGAATGCCCTGCAGGCAGCCCAGAGCCCACATACCTTCATCTACCGCAACTGGGAGGTGGAAAGCAAGGGCAATCCTCTCAGCCATGCAATCTTGCGCGGCTATGTGGATTCACACGGCATTGCACATCCGAACTATCACTACGAGGACCTGGCGGAACTGCACGAACTCTACGCTTCCAGCAATCTCGCCAACCCTGCGGTCATCGTAGATACCAACCATTCCAATTCGGGCAAGAAATATCTCGAGCAGGTGCGCATCGCCAAGGAAATCCTCCACAGCACCCGCCACAATGCCGACATCTGCCGTCTGGTGAAAGGAATGATGATTGAGTCCTATATAGAGGACGGCTGCCAGAAGGTCAGTGATGGCGTGTACGGAAAGTCCATTACGGACCCTTGTCTGGGATGGGAAAAGACGGAGAGACTC
>SFJB01000169.1 GCA_004555145.1 Bacteroidales bacterium
TCGAAAGTGACGCAGAGTTCGACGAGTTGCTGGACAGATTGGCCTATCTGGGAATGCTCGAATACGACTACGGCGACAAATACACGAAGGAAGGACCGGTGGAAGGCACTACTTACAGACGCGAAGACCGCGAGTACTGGGTGCCGCTCTTCGTGCCGGGCTCCGCAGAATATACAAATATGAACACCGAGCTGATGGATAGGCATCCGGAGCTCGCGATGTTCTTCGAGAGAATGACCTTCCTCCCGCTCGAGCACGTTACCGCTATGGTCCCTCCTGGAGGCGCAGGCATCGGAATGCACGTGATTCCAGTCGAGAAAGCCATCTCAATGGAGAACCAAACACTTGATATAGAGCACATTTCGTATTGGCTCAAAAAATACGAAGGCCACATCGGTGCCTCCATCTGTTCCTGCCGTTACGGAAGAAAGAAACTCGACGAGGGCTGTGCCGATGACTATCACGACTGGTGCATAGCCGTGGGCGATATGGCGGATTACTGCCGCGAGACCGGAAGAGGCCGCGACATCAGCTACGATGAGGCTATGGAGATACTCCGCAGGGCCGAGGACAATGGTTATGTGCATCAGGTCACCAACATCGACGGAGAGGGCAAGATCTTCGCCATCTGTAACTGTAACGTAAAGATTTGCAACGCTTTGCGTACATCCCAGCTCTTCAACACGCCGAATATGTCCCGCAGTGCCTATGTCGCTAAGGTGGAGAAGGCCAATTGTGTCGCCTGTGGTCGTTGCGTGGAGTATTGCCCTGCCGGAGCCGTGAAACTGGGCCAGAAACTCTGTACCAAGAGCGGTGAGAAGGAGTATCCACGCCAAGTGCTGCCAGACGCCACCAAGTGGGGCAGTCATATGTGGAACGAAGATTATCGTGACAGGAACCGCATCAACTGCTATCCTAGCGGTACCGCCCCTTGCAAGACAGCCTGTCCGGCCCATATCGCCGTGCAAGGCTATCTTAAAAAGGCTGCCGAAGGTAAGTACAGAGAGGCTCTGGAGTTGATTAAACGCGAGAACCCATTCCCTGCAGTCTGCGGAAGAATCTGTAACAGACGTTGCGAGGACGCCTGCACACGTGGCACCATAGACCAGGCAGTCGCCATAGATGCCGTGAAGAAATTCATCGCCGAACAGGACCTGAAGGCAGAGCACCGCTTTGTACCGGAGATAGTCGTGGCTTCCAACCTCGGCAGATGGAAAGAGAAGATTGCCATCATAGGAGGAGGTCCTGCCGGTCTTTCCTGTGCATACTATCTCGCCTCTATGGGTTACTATCCTACGGTATTCGAGAAAAACGAGCGGCCTGGAGGAATGCTCCGCTACGGAATTCCGTCATACAAGCTCGAGAAAGATGTAATCGACGCCGAGATAGATATAATGAGAGAGATTGGCGTAGATATCCGTACCGGTATCGAAGTGGGTAAGGATATCACCATCGCTCAGCTCCGAGAGCAGGGCTATAAGGGTTTCTATGTAGCCATAGGCTGTCAGGGCGGGCGCCTTCCTGGAATCCCGGGACAGGAACTCAGCGGAGTACGCACCGCCATCGACTTCCTGCACGTGGCTAACACCGGTGCCCTGCCGGTATCGGGTAAGGTGGTAGTAGTCGGAGGAGGTAATGTCGCTATAGATGCTGCCCGCGTGGCAAAGCGCAGCGGAGCCTCTGAGGTAACTATGCTATCCCTTGAAACTGAGGATATTATGCCGGCTTCTCCTCTCGAGAGAGCAGAGGCCCGTGAGGACGGGGTGACTATACTCCCTGGCTGGGGTCCTAAGGAAGTCAAAGGAACTGAGAAGGTCGAGGGAATCGTCTTTAAGAAATGTATTTCCGTCTTTGACGAGAGCCATCGCTTCGCTCCTAAATACGACGAGGAGCAGACCCTCAGCCTCGATTCAGATCTCGTCATCTTCGCTATCGGACAGACTGTGGAACTTAAGAATCTGCTCGAGGGTACAAAGGTAGAGTTTATCCGCGGAGTCTATCCTGTGGCCGACAAACTCACTTATCAGACTGCCGAAGAGGATATCTTCGTGGGCGGAGACTGCTTCACAGGACCGAAATTCGCTATCGATGCCATAGCCGCAGGAAAGGAGGCAGCAGAGTCGCTGCACCGTTATGTACAGCACGGACATATGACGATCGGCCGCAACAGACGTGATTTCATCGAACTGAACAAGAGCGATATTCTCGTTGAGCAGTACGACAACGGCAGCCGTCAAGATCCGGGAGTTATTCCT
>SFJB01000170.1 GCA_004555145.1 Bacteroidales bacterium
AGTGTCTGAGTCTCATATCCTATCACGTCCGTGACATTCAATGCGCTAAGGTGGTTCCACGCCATATCGAGAATGCCGAAATGGAGCTGACGCACCTGGAGATAGGCTGAGTTATAGTTCTTCGTGGTGCGAATCTTCTCGATGAGCTCGTCAGGAATCACTTCTCCGCTCTGATAGTGACGGGCAAATCCCTGCAGGAACTCTTTCTCGTAAGCCCAGTTCTCCATAAACTGCGATGGCAATTCCACGAAGTCGGTAGACACGTTAGTCGTGTTGAGACTTTCGTAGCGACCCTCGCTGAGCATAGCGTGAAGGCTGTGACCGAACTCGTGAAGCAGGGTGCACAACTCGTCGTGGGTGATTAGGGACGGAGCGCTCGCAGTAGGTTTGGTGAAATTAGTCACCATACTTACGAACGGTCTGTGCTCTTCGCCGTTCTCGTAGCTAAGCCCCTGGAATTCAGTCATCCAAGCACCACCTCTTTTAGAAGCGCGAGGGAAGAAGTCGGCATAGAAGAGAGCCTTGTGGACTCCGTTCCTGTCCTTTACGTCGTAGACACGTACGTCCTTATGATACACAGGAAGGTCGCTGCGCTCCTCGAATTGGAGTCCGTAGAGCCTGCCTGCCAGTGAGAAAGCGGCGTTAATGCAGCTGTCCAGATTAAAGTAAGGCTTGAGTTCCAGCTCGTTGAAGGCGTAGTGTGCGTTTTTGTATTTTTCGCTCCAGAAAGAGAAGTCCCAGGCCTGGAGCTCCTTGCCTTCGTAGCCGTGTGCGCGGGCGAAGTCCCTTATGCGAGCCACTTCCTTTTTAGCCACCGGAAGAGATGGGGTAAGCAATTCGTTTAGGAAATGCTCCACTTCGGCAGGAGTCTTTATCATTCTCTCCTCGAGAACGTAGTCGGCGTAGGTCTCGTAGCCCAGGAGGTGAGCTATCTTGATTCGTAAATCGGTGATTTCGAGAACGGTGGAGGTATTGTCGAATTCGCCTGAAGTAGCGCGTGTGGAGTAGGCGAGATACATTTTCTTCCTAAGGTCGCTTCTCTCGCTGAAACGCAGGAACGGACCATACATAGGATATGACAAATCGAATGACCATCCTGATTCGCCGTGCTGGGCAGCGGTTTCCTTAGCCTGTTCAACCAGGAAGTCAGGAAGTCCTGCGAGGTCTTTCTCGTCGGTGACGTTCAGACGGTAAGCGTTGTTAGCCGCGAGCACGTTCTTAGAGAAGCGAAGCTGGGCGAGGGAAAGCTTTTCCTTAAGCTCGCTCATCTGCGCCTTGTCCGCATCGCTGAGTAGCGCACCTCCGCGCACGAAAGACTTATAGGTCTTCTCCAGAAGGCGTCTCTGGTCCTGCTCCAGTCCCTCAGGATGTTCGTACACTTCCTTTACCCTGTCGAAAAGGGCAGGGTTCAAGTTTACGAACATAGAGTACTCGTTCAGAAGCGGAGTCACGTCTTCGGCTATCTGCTGGAGCTCCTCCGAAGAGTCCGCCTCCATTACGTTAAAGAAGATTCCTGACACCCTGTCTAAGGTCTTTCCGCTATTCTCGAGGGCGAGAATGGTATTCTCGAAGGTAGGCCTGTCGGGGTTCTCCACGATGGCGGTAACCTCTGATTTGGCCTCCTCTATGCCTTTACGGAAGGCAGGCATATAGTGTTCTGTCTTTATCTTGTCGAATTCCGGTGCGCCGTATTCCAGGGACGACTCCCTGAGAAGCGGGTTTGTATTACAAGCGCTCATAGCTAAAATAAGAGTTGATGCAAGGGTGATTTGTTTCATAATTCTATTCTGATTCTATCGTTAATCCGTCGTATGCTGCGTGTATGCCCTCCGGAAGCAGCGCCTCCAGCTGTACGTGGGTACCCAGCGCGTGGGCCAAGTGGGTAAGATAGGTATCCTTCGCGCCTATCCTTCGCGCCATCTCTATGGCCTGCTCGAGATTGAAATGCGAGTGGTGAGGCTTGAACCCCACGCAGTTAAGCGTCACGGCGCTGAGTCCGCGAAGCTTTTCGAGCTCGCTGTCGTCCATGGTCTTGAAATCCGTGATATAGGCTATGTCCCCGAACCTGAATCCCAGCACCGAGAAAGTCTTTTCGGCATCATGATACCCCTGAATGGGAATCACCTCCACGCTTTGTCTCACGGGAGAGGTGAGTTCGGGCCTTTCCTTATGGTATCCCACTCCGCTTACCCATACTAATCGCGGAAGGGTGTCGTTAGGCTCCACCATAAATGGAGTGTGCCCGT
>SFJB01000171.1 GCA_004555145.1 Bacteroidales bacterium
CTCCATAACATTCAGGTCCCCTTCAAAGTGCTCTACAGCAAATCGAAGGCAGCCAGAATCATAAAGGACTTCGAGCCCGACATAGCGATAGGCGTGGGAGGATATGCCAGCGCACCGCTTCTCAGCGCCGCCGTTAAAAAGCACATCCCTACCCTCATTCAGGAGCAGAACGGATTTGCGGGACTGACTAACCGAATGCTCTCCAAGGATGTGGATAGAATCTGCGTAGCCTATGACGGCATGGAGAGATTTTTCCCTAAGGATAAGATAGTTATGAGCGGAAACCCCATCAGGCCAAGCATCAAGGCATCCACTCCCGAGATGAAGGCGCAGGGCTGCGCCCATTTCTCTCTGAGCGAAGACAAGATGCACCTGCTGGTAGTGGGAGGAAGCTTAGGATGCGGAACTCTTAACAAGACCATGATGTCCTGGATAGAGAAGGGATGTCCCGGCGGAGAGAATGTGGAAGTAATCTGGCAGTGCGGCAAGTTCTATGAAAAGCAAGTCAGCGATTTTATGGAATCGCACCGCTGTCCTAACATCCACTTCAGCGCATTCATCGACAGGATGGACTTGGCCTATGCCTGCGCGGATCTCATATTATCCAGGTCAGGAGCCAGCTCCATCTCCGAAATCTGTATGGCGGGCAAGGCTTGCATCTTCGTACCATCTCCTAACGTGGCCGAGGACCATCAGACGCACAATGCCATGGCTCTCGTGAACAAGGGCGCCGCACGGCTCGTGAAAGACGCCGATGCTCCGGAGCACCTTATGGACGAAGCACTCGCACTGCTCGGGAATAAGGAGGAATTGGCCCGAATAGAGAAAAACGCTGCGGCCCTCTCACTGCCGGATGCAGCGAAAACCATAGTGGACGAAGCTTATAAATTATTAGAAAACAAATGAATACAGTATATTTCATAGGTATAGGCGGGATAGGTATGAGCGCCATCGCCAGATACTATAAGCATAAAGGCTACCGAGTAAGCGGCTACGACAGGACTCCCAGCGAGTTGACCCACGCCCTGGAAAAGGAGGGCATAGAGGTTCACTACGAGGACAGGCCGGAATTGGTGCCGACAGACAAGGAGCAGACTCTGGTGGTATACACTCCGGCAATTCCTTCCGATATGAAGGAGCTCGTAAAGGTCCAATCCGAGGGCTATCGCGTAGTCAAACGCTCGAAGATTCTCGGGGAACTGACGGCAGGACAGAGGACTCTCGCCATAGCCGGTACCCACGGAAAGACCACTACCTCCACCCTTCTCGCGCATATTTTGGAGACTTCGCCGGAAGGATGCAGTGCCTTTCTGGGAGGCATCTCTAACAACTATGGCACTAATTTCCTACTGAATTCAAACGACGTAGTGGTAGTGGAAGCCGACGAGTTCGACCGCTCGTTCCTTCAGCTTCACCCACAGATAGCCGCCATCACGGCTATGGATGCGGACCACCTCGACATCTACGGAGACCTTGAGCACGTCCAGCAGGCATATCGCGAGTTTGCGGGCCAAGTAAGCGACTGTCTCGTGGCCAAGTACGGCCTGCCGCTTGACCCGGCCGACTTCAAAGCGCGCATCTACACCTATTCGACCACGGATTCCCGCGCAGACTTTCACGCAGAGAACCTGCGATTGTCTTCGGACGGGCACTATACCTTCGACTTGGTACACCCCGACGGGGTCTTGCGCGACATCCATGTCGGCACGCTTGGCATACTGAATGTCGAAAACAGCATAGCCGCAGCGGCGGTAGCACTCCTGCACGGCACATCCGAGGAGGCTGTGCGTGAGGCGATTGGCACATTCAAGGGGGTCAAGAGGAGAATGGAAGAGCATGTCAACAAGCCGGGCCTTACCTATATCGACGACTATGCCCATCATCCGGCAGAATTGACAGCGAGCATAAGGACCATTAAGGAGATTTTCCCGGGAAGGAATGTCTGTGCAGTGTTCCAGCCCCATCTTTTCACGCGCACACGCGATTTCGCAAAGGAATTTGCCGAGGCTCTCAGTCTGGCGGACGAAGCGGTACTTCTGGACATATATCCTGCAAGGGAGCTTCCCATCGAGGGAATCACTTCCGAAATCATTTATAAAGATGTAACTTGCAGCGAAAAATGGCTGCTGCCCGCGCGCTGCGACAGCTCGCCGAAGTACGACAGCAGCCGCGCGCGGATGGTCTTTGGCGCGGTATGCAGCATTCGCTGCGACAGCTGCAGGTTCTTTTCCGCGCAGAGCGCGAG
>SFJB01000044.1 GCA_004555145.1 Bacteroidales bacterium
CACGGGCGCATCCGTGACGAGCAAGGTGCCGCTGCTCAAGATAAAGATGGACCGTATGGTGGTAAACGTGGCGCAGAGTGCGTTCGCGGCCAGTTCCGACGGGCTGGAGCTGCTGCGCAAGTCTCCGGGGGTGGTAATTGACTCCGACGGCAACGTTACCCTCAACGGCAAGAAGGTCAGCATCTGGCTGGACGGAAGACCGTCCTACCTCGACGGCAAGGCGCTCGAGACCCTGCTCAAAAGCACGAGCGGCACCAGCATAGACAGGATTGAGCTCATAGAGCACCCGGGTGCGAAGTACGATGCGCAGGGAGAGGGCGGCATCATCAATATCAAGACACGCAAAGGCGCAATGCAGGGACTCAGTGGCACACTGGGCGCAAACGGCGGCGGAATGATCTTCAAATCGCTGAATTACAATCCTTTGGATGCGAATGCACACTTCAATCTCGCATATCGTACGGACAAGTCCTACACTTCTGTGAACAGTTACCTGAGCCGCGCGGACTACGCTGAATCGCTGATTCTGGATACTTTTCACGATCAGGAGGAGGGGAGCCGATTCCGCCAGCTTTCCGACGACTTCACGGGCATGAGCGCGAAGAGCTACCAGCTGAAGATAGGCCACGACAGGTTCCTGGACCCGCGCAATACACTGGGATTCATAATAACCGTGCCGGGATCCATCGACCGCACTCCAAAGGGCAGCCCGCTCAACCGCACTGCCACATATCTTGACGGGCAGCTAACGGCGATGAACGTCTCCGAGGTCTACAAATCACACCGTAATCCCCAGGCGGGAGCGAACCTCAACTATACTCACGTGTTCGCGCCTGAAAGGAATGCGGAGCTCACCCTCAATGCCGACTATTTCTTCAACCGGCTGAGTACGCATGCGAAGACCGATGTATGGGACGCATATCCCGGGAATGAAGGGGAGCACCTCCTGCTCAGGAACATAGAATCGCTCAACGACATCGACATAGTCTCAGCAAAGGCGGATTACCAGACCGTGCTCTTCGGGAACGGTATCCTTGAAGCGGGTGCTAAATGGGCCCTTTCCCGCACGTCAAACGGCACATCCCGGACAGAGAGCGGAGCAATGGCTTCATCCGAAGAGACCGCCTTCGGCTACAGGGAGCACGTTGCGGCAGCCTATGTCAGTTACTCCGGCCGTCTATTTGGGGGTCTGAACCTTATGGCAGGTCTCAGGGCGGAGTATACAAACTCCTTCGGGGACTGGAAGAGCGCCGGAAGCACCAGCAGCGACAGCTACGTGGACTTCTTCCCTTCGCTGCACCTTGGATGGTCCTCGGGTGAAAGGCTAAGGCACGGCCTCAGCTACACCAGGCGCATCAACCGTCCCCACTATAGGCACTTGAACCCGATAGAGGAGTATGTGGATGCGCACACCTACACTGTCGGCAATCCGCAGCTTAAACCGGAGTACGTGGACAACCTCAGTTTCATGACTTCGTTCGGGGAACACTTTGCCATGATGGCCGAGTATCAGCATACCGCCAATCTGATAGTGCAGGTGCCGTACATCAGTGCCGGTGCAGAGCGCAAGTGCTTGAAGATGGAGAATATGAGCAGCAACAACAGGGTGGCGGCTGTGCTGAACATATCAGCTCTTCCTCTGACAAAATGGCTGCAATTCTCCGGCAACATAGGCGAAATATGGATGGCGAACAAGATGATGAGCCGCGATTTCGACGAAGGCGGTTTCTTTACCCAGGCATACGCGAATTTCACTTTCGTGCTGCCGGCAGGATTTACTATGGAGCTGGAAGGGAACTATCAGGGCAGCCTGACCTGGGGCTACTTCCTCATCCATCCGAAGTACCGGGCGGATTTCGGCGCGAAGAAGAGTTTCCTCGACGGCAGGCTGAATGCCAGCATTAAGTTTACCGACCTTTTCAGAACTTCGTCGGAAGACCTCGACATCTATGACCCTTTCAGCTCAGAAATCATCAGCACGATGAAACAGAAGCTTCACGACCAGCGCATTGTGGTCGGGCTGAGCTGGTCCTTCGGATCGGGATCCAAGTCCAGGCAGCGCAAGGTCGGCAATCTCGACGAGACTTCCCGCATTTCCACCCAGGGCGCAGGCTTCTAGACCAGGAGAGTATATAGAAAAAAAGAGAGCGATTCGAAAAATCGCTCTCTTGCCCATTTGGGGTGCGATGTGGGGCTCGAACCCACGACACCCAGAACCACAATCTGGTGCTCTACCAACTGAACTAATCGCACCGTGTCAGTTTGGATGACAAAGGTAAGCATTTTTTTTATGATTGCAAGTGCAGTGATGAAATTTTTCTTTATCTTTGTATGATTCTTACAGAATCTCCGGAATTGAAATAGACAATTTGAAAACGAATATGGCAAAAGAAATCAAATTTTCGCTTGTTTATCGAGATATGTGGCAGTCCTCAGGCAAGTTTCAGCCGAGGGTGGACCAGCTCGTAAGAGTGGCTCCTGCCATCATCGAAATGGGATGCTTTGATCGTGTCGAAACGAACGGCGGTGCATTCGAACAGGTAAACCTCCTCTACGGAGAGAACCCTAACGTATCTGTCCGCAAATGGACAGCGCCTTTCCACAAGGCCGGTATCCAGACCCATATGCTGGAGAGAGGTCTCAATGCCTTGAGAATGTATCCTGTGCCTGCTGACGTGCGTGAACTCATGTTCAAGGTCAAGAAGGCTCAGGGAACCGACATTTCACGTTCCTTCTGCGGACTCAACGACCACCGCAACCTCAAGCTTTCCGTCGAGTATGCGAAGAAAGCCGGGATGATCTCCCAGGCTGCGCTCTCCATCACCAACTCACCTATACATACGGTCGACTACTATATGGGTGTTGTTGACCACCTGGTGGAGTATGGTGCCGATGAAATCTGTCTCAAGGATATGGCAGGCGTAGGACGTCCTACCTTCCTTGCCGAACTCACTGGCCGCATCAAGGCAAAATATCCGAAGATCAAGATCCAGTATCACGGCCACAGCGGTCCGGGCTTCGCTCCGGCATCCATGCTGGAAGTGGCCCGTGCCGGCGTTGACTATATAGATGTTGCAGTGGAGCCTCTCTCCTGGGGTAAGGTTCACCCTGACGTAATTACCATCCAGCAGATGCTCAAGGCTGACGGCTTCCTGGTGAAGGATATCAATATGGATGCCTATATGGAAGTGCGAAGCCTCACCCAGGAGTTCATCGATGACTTCCTCGGCTATTGGATCAACCCTAGCAACGCCAAGATGACTTCGCTTCTCGTGGGCTGCGGACTCCCTGGCGGTATGATGGGCTCAATGATGGCCGACCTCAAGGGCTTCAAGGCGGCAATCAACGCATCCGAACGCGCGAACGGCAAGCCTGAGAGCAATCTCGACACCCTTATGGTCAAGCTCTTCAACGAAGTAGAGTATGTATGGCCTCGCCTGGGCTACCCTCCTCTCGTGACTCCGTTCAGCCAATACGTGAAGAACACGGCTCTTATGAACCTGCTCGCTCTCAGCCAGAACAAGCCTCGTTTCAGCAGCATAGACAAGGACACCTGGGGAATGATACTCGGCAAGATGGGTACGCTCCCGGGACCGCTCGCTCCGGAAATCATCGAGCTTGCAAAGGCCCAGGGCAAAGAATTCTATACCGGAAACCCTCAGGACGAATATCCTGACGAGCTCCCTAAGTTCCGTCAGATGATGAAGGATGAGGGCTGGGATTGCGGCCAGGACGACGAAGAGCTCTTCGAACTCGCCATGCACGAGAGGCAGTATCGCGACTACCGCAGCGGCATAGCCAAGGAAAGGTTCAACAAGGAACTTGAAGACTTCAAAGCCAAGGCCGGTGCTCCGATTGTCGTAACCCGTCCTGTAGTTGAGATGCCGGAGTTCGACATTGACAAATATGTGGAGAAATATCCTAAGGCAAGACCTGTGCAGGCTCCTGCCAAGGGTCAGATGCTCTGGCAGATAGATGTCATCGATGACTCCAAGGCTCCTGTAGCCGGAACTCCGGTGAAGGCCGGCGTGGCCTGCGGCCATGTCCAGACCTACTATGGCATTGAAGATGTCATCCCTGCGGTTGACGGACGCATAGTAGCCGTGACAGCTCCTCAGGGCAAGGAAGTAGTTAAGGGAGAGATTGTCGCTTTTGTCGAGTAAGTCTCCGGCATTTGCAAAGATACATTTATTACCTATGCAATTACGGAATCTGATATTATTCATTTTGGCTCTGCCTCTATTGTTCGCTTGCGGCAATGGGGCGGAGTCGCCTTATACGGTGTTCCGCATCGACAAAGGCGTGTACCGTATCGAGGACAGCAATTCCCAAAACCCGGCTGGCGAGCGCTTTGACGGGGAAGGCAAGCTGGTGAGCAGCAACAACTGCTCCGACATGTACCTCTTTACCGGAAAGGATCGCGCCCTGCTCGTGGATCTGTCCAACAAGCTTGACTGGGCTGACAATGCGGCTGAAGCCCTCGTGTCCGAGGTAAAGAGACTTTGTGGCAAAAAGCCTTTGACCATCAGTTTCACCCACAATCACAATGACCACATGGGAATGCTCTACGCATTTCAGAATCAGGCGGATGTCACTTTTGCTCTTCCGCGTACCGATTTCTCGTCCCTGCTGGATCTTTTCCCTGAAGACAGGTCATATGTTTATGATGAGGGGCACTGCTTCGACTTGGGTGACCTTGAAGTCGAAACGCTCAAAGTGTCAGGTCATACTCCAGGGTCAGTAGTCTATTTAGTGAAGGATAGAAATCTCGCAATCACGGGAGACGCAATAGGCAGCGGCCACGGTGTATGGATTTTCAGCAAGCCTGCTTTCGAGCAGTACATCGACGGCTTTACGGCTCTGCTCACCTATCTCGATGAGAGCGGAATCGACAAGGACAAACTGCGCCTCTTCGGCGGTCACTATTGGCAGCGCGACTGGTGTAAGGAATTGGGAAGCAAGGAGTTGGGTATAGATTACATACGCGATATGCAGGAACTCATAGGCCTCATCTGCAGAGGTGAAGCTGATTTTGTTCCGTCCAATCTCGATTTCGGTCTTGTGGATACCTACTATTGTTACGGTTCTGCAATCGTGGCTTCCAATCAGTCTTTGAAAGAATATTACAAATAGCCCTTGAAAGTCAGGCGACTCATATCCCTTTTGCTCCTGTTGTGTCCTCTGACACTTCAGGCGAAGATCAATGCGGGAATTGACGAGATTTCCGTGGATACGCGAATGACCTTCCATCAGCAAACGGAGAAAGGGGTGTACAGCTCCCATTTCCAGGGAGATTACTTCAATCTCCACGTGAAGGGGGAAATCACCGAGGGGCTCAGCTTCCGCATACGCCAGCGTTTCAACAAAGGCATAGACCAGGCCAATCCTTTCAATGCCACCGACTTCCTATACCTGAAATGGGATGCCTTCCCTAAACTGTCCTTCACGGCCGGAAAACAGGCAATACTCGTTGGCGGCTATGAAATAGACTCTCCGCCTATCGACGTTTACTATTACGGTGCTTTCAGCAACAGGCTTTATCAGTACTACGCCTTCGGTGTGTCTGCAAGCTACTCTCCTCTGCCCGGCCAGGAACTGGTCTTTCAGTTCGTGCCTTCGCCCATCTCCCCGAGCGACCAGAACAGGTATTCCTACAACCTTTACTGGAACGGCTCGTTCAACTCCTGGTGGCAGACAATATGGAGCATCAATTACGTCGAAGACGAACTCGGACGGAAGATGAACTTTATAGCTTTGGGCAATAAGTTCCACACTGACAATTTCTTCGTGGATGTCGATTTCATCAACCGCGCCTCCTTCAAGCAGGAACATTTCTTCCTCACGGACTGGAGCCTGATAGTAAAGGCAATATGGACTGTAGGAAAGTGGAATCTCTGCACCAAGGTTGGATACGAGACCAATAAGAGTTCCAATGTGGCGCCGGACGGGACTTCCTGGGACCTGGTGCTGCCTGCAGGCCACAACTACCTCTACGGCGGAGCGGGAGTGGAATACTTCCCTTTGGGCAATGACAGACTCAGACTGCACGCGGTCTTTTTCCGCGACAATCACGACAAGGTCAATAATTTCGATATGGGAATGACCTGGAGATTCAATATCTATAAGAGGCGCTAGGCAAGGAATTCAAGCATTCCTTCCAAATCATCCCTTCTGAAGGACTTCTGCTCGCCTGAGCGGAGGTCCTTCAGGTTTATTGTGCCTGCTTCCGCTTCGGTGGATCCGTTGATGGAGATGAAAGGAATGGACTTGCGCTCCGCGTAGTCGAACTGCTTCTTGAGCTTGGTGGAGTCAGGATAGATTTCCACGCTCACGCCCCTGTCCCTGAGTTCCCTGGCTATGCTGAACAGACCTGAGAGTTCTTCTCCTCCCATATTCGCGAAGAGCAGGCGGGTGGAAGTCTTCAGCGTTCCCGGGAACTTGTCAAGGCCTTTGAGTACGTCGTAGATACGGTCGGCACCGAAACTGATGCCCACTCCGGACATATCTGGAAGGCCGAAGATGCCGGTGAGGTTGTCGTAGCGGCCGCCTCCGCAGATGCTTCCGATCTGGAAGTCAAGAGCCTTCACCTCGAATATTGCTCCGGTATAGTAGTTCAGTCCGCGCGCGAGGGAAAGGTCCATCTCCACCGGAATCTTCACTCCGGCGGCACTGATGTATCCGAACAGCTCCTCGAGTTCGTCCAGGCCCTTGAGTCCGGTCTCGGATTCCGCCATCAGTGAACGCATGGTCTCCAGTTTCTCCGCTGTGGTGCCGCTCAGGCCGAGCACCGGCTCCAGTATGCACAGCGCCTTCTCGTCCAAGCCTTTGGACCTGAGTTCCTCCTTTACGGCATCCAGACCTATCTTGTCGAGCTTGTCGATAGCTACGGTGATGTCCACTACCTTGTCCGGGCATCCGCAAATCTCTGCGAGTCCGGTGAGCACCTTGCGGTTGTTGATCTTCAGCAGCACCCGTATCCCGAAATTCTCGAACACCTTGTCCACTATCTGCACCAGTTCCAACTCGCAGAGCTGGCTCTTGCTGCCGATGGCGTCCACGTCGCACTGGTAGAACTCGCGGTAACGGCCTTTCTGAGGACGGTCAGCCCTCCATACCGGTTGGATCTGGTAGCGCTTGAACGGGAAGGACAACTCGTTCTGGTGCTGCACGACATATCTTGCGAAAGGAACCGTGAGGTCATACCTCAGACCCTTTTCGCACACCTGTGGAGTGAGCGGCCTGTCCATGTCCACATTGGCGAACGCGTCGCCGGAGTTGAGTATGCGGAACAGGAGCTTGTCGCCCTCCTCGCCGTATTTGCCCATCAGTGTGGAGAGATTTTCCATCGCTGGGGTATCGATCTGCGAATAGCCGTATGTGCGGAATACTGAACGCACGGTGTCGAATATGTAGTTCCTTTCAGCCATTTCCTGCGGGCCGAAATCTCTGGTTCCTTTCGGGATTGAAGGTCTTTGTGCCATTTGAATTTGATTTGATGCGCAAAGTTACTACATTTGTCCAATTAAATCATACATATAAATGAAAGAATTTCTTAAAACGACCCTTGCCGTGATTTGCGGCATTCTTGTTACGACCGTAGTGTTATTCTTCATAATGGCCGGAATATTCGGTTCAATGCTCACTCTCGGCAGTTCCACCCCTTCTATTCCCAAGCAGGGAGTGCTCAAGATAGATATGTCCAGGATAGTGCTGGGCGAGCAGACTGCCGAGTCCGATCCCCTTACTTCCCTGACCGGAAGTGGCAGCTCCACCATAGGAATACTCGATGCCGTTCGTGCGGTGAAACTTGCCTCTGACGACCCTGCAGTGCAGTACATCTATCTCAAGACAGATATGAATCTCTCCGAGATCAGTTATCTCGAAGAATTCAGGGCGGCGCTCAGCGAGTTCAGAGCCAGCAGCGGCAAGCCTATTGTGTCATACATTGAAGCTCCGGGAACCGGAAGCTATTACCTGTCTTCCGTTGCCGACAAGATATATATGACCCCATATCTTGGTGCAACCACTACGCTTAGCGGTGTGAGCTCACAGATGATATTCCTCGGAGACCTTCTCGACCGTCTGGGCGTCAAGGTGCAACTCATCAGGCACGGCAAATACAAGTCGGCAGGTGAGATGTACACCAGAAGCAGTTCCAGCGCGGAGAACAGAGAGCAGAACCAGCGTATGGTGGATGCGCTCTGGGAAACGATGCTCGCGGAGATTGCAAAAGGACGCGACCTGAGCCCGGAAGCTGTCGATGCAGCGATCAACGGCCTGGAACTCAACAGCCCGGAGGACTTCCTGCGCTGCGGTTTCGTGGACGAACTCCTCAGCATCGAGCAGTTGAAGGATAAACTTGCAGCGCTCGCAGTAAAGGAGAATTTCAAGGATGTCAGTATGATTCCGTTCGAGGATTACGTGAGCGTGAAGACTCCGCTCAACGTGTCGAAGAAGAAGATTGCAGTCATTTACGCCAACGGCGATATCGTTGACCTCAGCGATCCGGCAAACGTGGACGGGGACAGGTTCGCGTCCCTTATCTCTCAGGTCAGGGCTGATTCCACAATAAAGGCCGTGGTGCTCAGGGTGAACTCCCCGGGCGGAAGCGTGCTCGCAGCCGAGAAGATCAAGGGTGAACTTGACCTGCTCAAGGCAGAAAAGCCTGTAGTCGCATCCTACGGTTCCTATGCCGCTTCAGGAGGATACTGGATATCTGCCAACTGCGACCGGATCTACTCCGATGCCACCACCCTGACGGGATCCATAGGCGTGTTCGGTATGATTCCCGACTTCTCTTCCGCAACCAGGGACAAACTCCACGTAGGAGTCGAGAGCGTAAGCTCCAACAGACACGGCGATATGTACAGCCTTATGCGACCTTTTGACAGTGCGGAGACCGCATATATGCAGAAATCCATAGAATCGATATATGAGCGCTTCACCAACCTCGTATCTGACGGCCGCTCCCTTCCTGTGGAGACCGTGGATGCTATAGGACAGGGCCGGGTATGGACCGGAAGCGATGCGCTTGCAATAGGGCTCGTGGATGAGATCGGCAGCCTTGAGGATGCTCTTTACTACGCTGCTTCCTGCGCAGGTGATCCTAACCTGGATGCCTGGGGAATAAGTGCATATCCGCGTGCTCAGGGGACTCTCGAGATGCTTCTTGAACGACTTGGAGGTGGTAGCGATTCCGTTTCCCTGACCGGGAATATGGAGTCCCTCTTCTCCAGCCTTGACGGACCAAAGGTGCTTGCGCGTATGGATACTTGCTTCGAGATCAAGTGAATTAGGAACTAAAAACTTATATAATAATCAGTTATGAAAATCGGCATTTGCAGCGACCACGCCGGCCTGGAATACAAAACCAAGCTCATTTCTTACCTGCTCAAGGCAGGCCATGAAGTCGTTAATTTCGGAACCGACAGCCCCGACAGCTGCGATTACTCGGATTTTGCTCATCCTATGGCCTTTGCAATAGAGAATGGAGAAATCGACAGGGGTATAGCCATCTGCGGCACAGGCAACGGAATGGCAATGACCCTCAATCACCATCAGGGCATCAGGGCCGGGCTCGCCTGGAATGTGGCGGTGGCCAAACTCGTCAAAGAGCACAATAATGCCAACGTGCTTGTTATGCCTGCAAGGTTTGTTTCATATCGTATGGCGGTAATGATGGTTTCAGCCTGGCTGAAGACCGGTTTCGCCGGCGGCAGACACCAGAGAAGAATTGACAAGATCCCTGTTAAGTAGCGGTATCTCAAGGAATATTGAGGACTACCCGGAGGGAATAATCCTCCCTATAGACAAGCCATACCGCTGGACCTCCGCGGACGTGATCCGCAAGGTCAAGTATATGGCAATAAAACATTTCAACAAGAAAAACCTGAAAGTCGGTCACGCGGGGACCCTGGATCCTCTCGCGACCGGCATTCTTCTGGTGTGCATAGGACCTGCAACCCGCAGGGCTGAGGAGCTCCAGGCATCGGCGAAGGAATACATTGCCGGCGTAAGTTTCGGGGCTACGACGGCATCCTACGACCTGGAGAAAGACATAGACCGGGAGTACCCCGACTGCTCTCCTGGGGAAGAGGAAATCAGGGCAGTGCTGCCGCGTTTCGTGGGTGAGCAGATGCAGGTTGCGCCCCTTTTCAGCGCCAAATCGGTGGACGGAGTCCGTGCCTACGAGACTGCAAGGAAACTCTATCGCCAGGGGCGCCTGGAGGAGGGAAGTGATCTCCTGCAGGCAAACAGGGTGAACATTTATTCCCTTGAGTTGGAGTCCTTCGGACTCAGGCATTTTGAGGCAGTGGAGCAGCCCGAAGGCCGCAGCGCCAGGATTAACGTTGCAGACCTTTCCGGCCGCAGCCTTCCTACGGCAATGCTGAGGGTGGAGTGCAGCAAGGGCACATATATACGCGCTCTTGCCAGGGACCTTGGCGAAGCCCTGGGAGGAGGAGCTTTCCTGAGCTCACTGCGCAGGACGAAAAATGGCGGCTTCGGTATCGAAGACGCCATCTCAATGGATGAGGCTGTAGCCCTTCTGGATTTCTAGGACCTAGCCCAGCCTCTGCTTTGCAAATTTCATTCTTTCAAGGGCTTCCTCCTTTCCCACGAAGGAGATGATGTCGGCTATGCCAAGGCCGCTGGAAGCTCCTGTCAGCGCCAGTCGTATGCAGTTCATCACTTTGCCCAAAGGAAGACCTTTCTCCCTTATATAATCCTCCAGGGTGTCGGCTTCTGAATGTTCCATAGCGTCAAGCGCTTCCCGGTAGAACTCATCTTTCCAGAACTTGTCCACATCCTTTGCCAGGAAAGGCTCCGTGAGTGAGTCATCATATACCTTTGCCCTCGGGTCAGGAGCCCTGTTGGGGTCTGCCGCTTTGGCTGAAGCGGCTCCGGCCTTAACTCCGTATGCGGCGAAATCGCGAGGAGCTATGAAAAGATAGGAGGCTATGGTCCAGAAGTCTTCCACGAAGCTTGCCCTTTCCTTGATGAGAGCAACCACCCGGGTCACGTAGTCCGGATCGCTCTTTATTCCCTTGGCTTCGAGCACAGGCAGGAAAAGGGCTGCGAGTTCGCTGTCCGACTTCATTCTCAGGTACTCCTTGTTGAACCACTTTGCTTTCTCCGGGTTGAACTTTGCGCCGGACTTGCCTACCTTCTCGAGCGAGAATGCCTCTATGAGTTCCTGCATGGAGAACAGTTCCTGCTCAGTTCCAGGATTCCATCCGAGCATGGCGAGCAGGTTCACGAAGGCTTCAGGGAAGTATCCGTCCTCCCTGTATCCGCGTGAGCTCTCGCCCTGGGCATTTGTCCAGCGGAGAGGAAAGACAGGGAAGCCCATCTTGTCACCGTCGCGCTTGCTGAGTTTGCCGTTGCCTACAGGCTTGAGCAGCAGCGGAAGGTGGGCGAAACGGGGCATGGTATCTTCCCAGCCGAAAGCCCTGTAAAGCAGGTAGTGAAGCGGGAGGGACGGCAGCCACTCCTCGCCTCTGATCACTTCGGTGATTTCCATCAGGTGGTCGTCCACAATGTTTGCAAGGTGGTAGGTCGGAAGCTCGTCGGCTCGTTTCCAAAGCACCTTGTCGTCGAGGGTGGAGCTGTTGACCTCGATGTGTCCTCGGATGAGGTCATCCATCTTCACTATGCAGTCTTCCGGCATCTTGAAGCGTACGGTCCAGTCATCCCTGGTCTCCAGCAGAGTCCTGACTTCCTCTTCAGGAAGGCTGAGGGAGTTTTTCAGGGAAGCCCTGGTGGAGTGGTTGTAGATGAAGGTCTGGCCTGCGGCCTCAGCCTCGGCACGGGCCTTCTCCAGCTCCTCGGCTGTGTCGAAGGCATAGTAGGCGTTGCCCGAAGCCAACAGCTGCTCGGCATACTTGCGGTATATGTGC
>SFJB01000172.1 GCA_004555145.1 Bacteroidales bacterium
CTACTAATCCCCACATGGGACGGATTCAGCTTTGAGGCTGACAAGAATCTGCAGGGGATCAATAAGGAGTACAACCGGTATTGGAGAACGGTACGCAAGCAGCCTGAGCTGAATATTTCGGTACCCATTCAGACACAGCCTGTTCTTTCCCGCACCGAAGAAATGAAAACCGAGGTGGCGGAGACGGATGCGGCGTGCTGCGCAGGAGAGTCTCAGAATCCGATTGAGCCATCCGAGCCCACTTGCGCCGAGCCGGCACCCGAACCGTCAGTTCCGGATGCAGCTCCTGCTGAAGAGGCTACGCAGGACGAACCTACACCGTCCACCCAGGAAGCTGACTCAACTACGAGCGACCTTGTCCCGGACGACACGGAGGACCCCGTAGAAGCTGCTGAAGATACGCAGGCAGCAGACAGCACCACTGTGGAGGAGCAGCCTCAGCAGCCTGCAGCGCAGGAGAGCTGTGCACCGGAGAGTGAGGCGGAAGACACGGCAGCATCTGAAGTGCCTGCTGATGAGAAAGAGGGCACGGATGCGGATGCGTCACAGGAACAGCCTGCAACAGAGGGCTTTGCGTTTTATGCGGTTTCGCTGGAGGACGAAGAGCCTCTGGAACCGGACGAGCCCGTTGAGGTTGAGCAGGCAGAGGAAGCGCAGGCGCCGGAGGAGCCCGAAGAACCCGAGGAGGCGAAGGGGCCTGCAACCGACGCACCTCCTGCCTCACCTCAGACCGATGTGGAGGAGGCAGACGCCCCGTGTTCATCTTTCTATTCCGTTTCGCTGGACGATGAGACCGCGCAAGATGCGGATGAGACCATGCAGGATACGGATGAAGCTCCCGAGGCAAGCGGTGCTGAAGAGGAAAAGGCTGTGGGCACAGTTGATCCTGTCTCCTTGGTAGAGGAGGCTTCCAAAGAGCTCGCCCTGCCAACAGAGTCGGCTCCGGCAGAAGAGAACTCCGTTGTGGATGAGCCTGTAACGCAGGAGAGCGAGAACTGTGGCAGTGTCGCAGAGCGCGACGAGTGCGTCGATTCGCTTGACGCACATAAGGACGTCACTGACGCAGAAGAGGATCGGGATTTCGAACCTACTGAAACGGCATTGAAGGAACCCGAGACTGCGCCGTTTGCTTTGGATGAGGCGACCGTTGCTGCCGCTCGGGCTATTAGTGCCCAGCACCTCCCGATCATGGTTTTGTGCCCGGAGGGGAACACTGAGGAATTTGCGGCTCAGGTCCTGGAAGCCCTCGGAATGGGGTATACATCCGTAGGAAGCGGGCCTATGCGCACATTTTTCTATACAGGCGTTACCCAGCAGGCAGAGGAGACTCCAGTGTGCAACGACACGGAGACCCCACAGGAATGCTTTGAGGCCCCGTCCGCAGCAGAAAACAACTCTGAGCGCGGCGATGCGGGGACCGGCGAAGATAAGGCTGATGAAGAGCAGGGAGGCGCGGAGAGCACTCCCAGCGCTGCGGATGAGCCTACCGAGTGCGAAACTGTACCGGACGATAGCGATGTAGAACCCCAGGACGCAGCTCCCACGGCACCGGTGGAAGTCGAGCAGGACTCGCCCATCGGAGACGATACCGACACAGAGCCGTCTCAGGAGCCATCTGAGAGCGCTTCCCGGGCAGAGACATCGGCGTGCTGCGGTGAGGCGGAAAACGCCGCAGGCACACCGGAAGAGCCGGGAACTGGCACAGAAGACGAAGCTCCTGCACCTGATGTTCCACGCGAGCACCTCATGTCCGAGCTGAACCATTCCGAGGAGTACAACCCCAAGCCGCCTGAGCCCGTCCTGCCTGCAGACGATAAGGACACACGGGACCGGAACGATAGCGATGACCCTGTGCCTGCATCCTCCGAGGAGGATAACCCTGATGCTCCTGCGGAGCCTAAAGAAGAAGCTGCGGAGGAGACTCAGCCGGAAAGCACCGAGGTAAACGGCAGAGACCCGTTTGCTTTCGTTGCTCCCGGTACCGGGGACATTGAGATCCCTGATTTTGCAGAGACACCGGAAGAGGAGACATCTGCGGCAGAAGTGGAGGCAGTGAAGGATCCATTCGCCTATATCGACGAGGACAGCTTCTTCTGCTTTACGCAAGTTGAGCTTCAGTAGCATGATCCACGAAAAAGAGCCCTTCGGGGCTCTTTTTACAAAAAAACCAATCACGCTTGTAGGAACATCAGCAGTGCTTAACGAACTGGCTGCCACATCCGA
>SFJB01000173.1 GCA_004555145.1 Bacteroidales bacterium
CGACCTGCTGGGAGGAGAATATTATCTCAACATCGACTCCTTTGCTGAGAGGGATTTCGCTTCCAACGAAGCTCTCGTGCAGAATGACCTCGATTACTTCCTTGCCAACGGCAGCGCCGAGAAGATTACCCAGGGAGGCAAATACGGCTACGATTACCTTGCCCAGATACGCAGGGCAAATCTCTGGGCCAACGGAATATATTCCAAGGACGGTTTCACCGCTTCCCTTGCCGGAACTCTCGGAGTGGATTCATTCTGGAGGGAAGGTCTGGTGCGCAAGGGCCTCTTTGCCGGTCTTGACGACAATGGAAATGAAATAGTCTATGAAGGACGCACCCTCACTTCCTACGACGACAAGGGCCGAGTGATCAGCTCCAAGGGAAAGTCCGAGGTGAGCACCTTCCTTACCTGGTCCGCCAAGGCCGCGCTTGCATACGAGATGACCGGAGGCCACCGCTTCAGCGTGAACGCAGGCTATTTCAACGATGCTCCGACCTTCAACCAGTCATTCATCTCCGCCCGCACCAGGAACAGCCTCGTGGATAATCTCCAGACCGTGAAGACCCTCTCTGCGGACGTGAACTACCAGTACAACAACAACGGCTACAGCCTCCGTGTGACCGGATTCTATACCGGCATCAAGGACCAGACCGACGTGATGAGCTTCTATGACGACTCCCAGCAGTCCTTCACCAACTTTGCGATGACCGGAATCGACCAGCGCCACCTCGGACTCGAGCTCGGCGTCAAGGTGCCGCTCTTCGTGCAGGGACTCACTGCGAGCGCAGTGCTCAGCTGGGGTGAGTACATCTACACCAGCAACCCTGAAATGGTGCAGACCGTGGACAACAGTGCCGAGGTAATACGCTCCGAGAGCGTGCCTTACTGGAAGAGCCACCCTGTTTACAAGGTTGCCGCCGTGGTTGACGGAGTCAATGTTTACGACCAGGATGTTGACGGCAACTACATCGTGGAGGGTGAGGTAAAGCACTACGTGCCTTCCACCCCTCAGCTCGCAACGGCCTTCCAGCTCAACTACCGCACCAATGATTACTGGTTCTTCGAACTTGGCGCGCAATACTTCGCCAACTCATATCTCGATATGAACCCGCTCTACCGTACCCACCTCGCCTGTGGTGGCGGAGACGGCATCGAGACTCCGTCCGAGGTCGAGTATATGGCCGCCCAGGAGAAGTTCGACCCTGCCTTCCTCCTCAACGGAAGCATAGGAAAGAGCTGGCAGATTAAGAGAACCTACACCATAGGTTTCTCCCTGGAGGCCAGCAATATGCTCAACAACCGCAATGTCAAGACCGGCGGCTATGAGCAGACCCGCCTCATCAGCAGCTACGGCAAGGACCGCTACTACCGCTTCGATCCTAAGTACTTCTATATGAGCGGCGCAAGTTATATGTTGAACATCTATTTCAGGTTCTAGTATGAAAAAGTATATTTTGGCGGCGTTCTTCGCACTTGCAGCCTTGTCCTGCACCTCGCTCAAGGAAGAGTTCCAGCCTGTCTTCTCAGGCAACAGCGACCCTGAGATGCAGCAGCCGGTGCACCTCAATGCCACCCACACCATAGCCCAGCTTGCCTCAATGTACACTTTGAGCAAGCCCTGGACCATTGACCAGAACATCATCATCTCCGGTATAGTCAGCACTACCGACCGCCCTGGAAACTTCTACAAGAGTTTCTATATCCAGGATGAGACCGGCGGAATGGAGATCAAGATCGGAAAGAACGGTCTCTATAACGACTACCTTCCTGGCCAGCGTGTCTATATCGACTGCCGCGACCTCTGCCTCGGAATGTATGGGTACAAGTCCGGCACCGCATACGGCAACGGTATGATACAGATCGGTTTCAATGACCCGAGCGGCGAGTATGAGACTTCTTACCTTGAGGCTCCGCTTCTTATCGACTCCCACGTGTTCAAGGGTGAGATTGAAGGCGAAGTGACTCCGGTCGAACTCAGTGAGAACAAGCTTCCTTCAAGCAACGCCACCCAGGCCACCAACAGCAACATAGGTAAGATCGTGACCGTGAGCAACCTCAGCTACGGCTGGTATGACACCCGCTACAAGGAGCAGAACGAGGCTTTCGCCCTTCTGTACATCGACTCCAACAAGGACAAGAAGGCGTCATCCAACCGCATCTTCATCTCCGGCGAGGGCACCGGCATCACCACCTGGGCAATGTCCAAGGAGAAGATGACC
>SFJB01000045.1 GCA_004555145.1 Bacteroidales bacterium
GTCCGTTGCCCAGGAGATTGAATTTCTCCTCAGGGAAGAGAGGGGTAAGGAAGTCGAAAGGAACACGGTCCCTGATGAACTCGATGGTGCGTCCATTCACGTATTTGATATTGACCAGAGGGAAATACTTGTCCCCGTCTCTTGGAGGGCGTATTTCACCGGTGACAGTGTCTCCGCTCTTGAGAGCGTTCATCTTTATCTGCTGGACGGAAACATATATATCGTCAGGGGAGTTCAGGTAATTGTAATCCGAAGAACGGAGGAATCCATAGCCGTCAGGCATAATTTCAAGCACTCCGGTAGCTTCCACCGTGCCCTCGTAAACTATCTTCGGACGATTGTTCTTTTCTTGAGCGGTCTTATCCTGGAGGGAATTGGGGTTCTGCTGGCCATTCTTCTGATCCTCAAGGGCCTGTGCCTTTTCCTGTACCTTATTCTGAACCTTCTCAAGTATCTTCTCAAGATCGCGGCCGCTAGGCTTGTTCTTTTTCTTGTGCCTCTGCTGGTCCTGCTGCTGAGTCTGAACATTCTCAGGCGAAGTCTGAGCCTGGTCTTCAGGATTTTCCGCAGCATTTTCAGGCTTCACGGCTTCTGCAGGCTGAGTTACAGGGACTTCCTCTTTTACTGGCTCCTTTACAGCTTCAGACTTGTTTTTCTGCTTCGTCTTAGGTTTATTCTCACGCTGAGCTTCCTGTGGAGTTTCAGTATTTTCCGCCTTAGGCTTGCGGCTCCTTTTCGGTTTCTCAGCCTTTTCCGCTTCTGCAGGAGCAGCCTGAGCAACAGATGCAGCCTCCTTCTTGACAGACTCTTTCTTGACCGTTTCTTTCTTTACTGCTACTGCCTCCTTCGGGGCTTCCTCCTTCGCATTCTGCTCTGCCTCACCCTGTTTGGCAGTCTTTGACGGCCTTCCGCGGCGGGTCTTGGGTTTCTGGGGTGAAGGTTTCTGAGATTCGGCTACTGCTTGTTTGTCGATAATGGCGTATGCCAGATGCTCATCATCCAGCTTCTTTATCGATTCCACATTATATTCTTTTGCAAGTGCCTCGAGCTGTTCCCTAGTCATTGAATTCAGCTCATATAAACTGAGTGGCATATAGTAATGATAGTTATTGGGACCTGCTGAAAAGCAAAGGTCATTGAAATGAATATGCAAAGATAATTAAAAAAATCAATTATCCCAATAGCTGTCGCTTTTCTTGAATTTGAGCAGGTCCGCAAGGGTGGAAGCCTTTGCAGCAATGGTGAAGCTGTAGGATTTGTAGGTACCCAGAGGTATCCAGCTCACCGCTATGTTGAAACAGTGCAGATCGTAGTTTGCGCTGAACTGGGTGGATGTCATCTTCATTGCCACGAAATCGAAACCGGAGCTCATGTTGACCGACAGCCTCGGGGTGAGCTTGATGTTGCCGCTGCAGCTCATAGTGGCGCGAGGGTTGAGCTTTCGCACAAGTTCTTCCTTCTCGTTGTTGTAGCTGTAGCTCGGAGACATGCTGAAGGATGCGCTCATGTTGAGCGACCACGGCACGTCGGGGTTGGTGTAGTACAACCAGCCCTCCGGGATGAACTCTCCGGTCACAGGATGGTAATAGTTTCGCTTGTAGTAGTTCGCCGCACCGCTGATGCTGCTGCTCACGTTCGCCGTTTTCGAACCGTCGTTGCCGTTGACCTTGCCCTTTCCCGAAATGGAATAGGATGCGGACGCGTTCACTGACGACATGCGCAACAATCCCTGGCCAAGGCTGATTGCAAACTTGTCTATCCTCTTGCCCTTCTCGTCAAGACCGTAAGGGTCGAAGCTCGCGCTGGCATTGATGGAGATCTTGTTGAAAAGGGAAGTGGCCATGCTCATGCTCACGGTGCTCATCTTGTAGCTCTTAGCCAGAAAGTTGTAGCCCGTGGATATGTTGAACTGGTCTATGAGCTTCACCTTCTTGGTGCCGGTTCCCGTGGTGTCGGCGTAGTCGCGCACCTTCGCTTCGAGGTTGTTGCCTATCGAGATGCTGGCGTTCGCAATAGGGTTTCCGGAATTCGGTATGCTGACCAGCGAACCGCTGTATATATTATATTTATATGTCTGTTCCTGGCCGGATGCGTCCGTGTAATTCAGGGTCCTGTAACCGTTGGCACGCGTGCCGAGGTCAGGGGTGTAGTTCAGCGACATGGAAGGGGAGATCACGTGGCGTATGGCCTGGAGCTTGCCTCCGCCCTTGAAATTGAATGTTCCGTAGATTCTCGTGCTCATGGACGCGCCGAAGGAGTAGTCCTGGTAAATGCCAAGGGTGCTGAACTGCCTGCTCTGGCTCGATTCCACCTTTCCCGTCTCTTCGTTATAGCTGTAATCCGTGGTGCGGAACACCCATTTCTGGCCGTAGGTCACTTTGGGAGACACACTCAAATACTTGAGTATCTGGAAAGTAGGAAGACCTATGGTAAAATTGTGAGTCATTCCGTTCTTGAACTTGTCCATCATTCCGTCCTTGCCGAAATCGGAGGCCTTGAAGTCTATCTTGTTGTCGAGGGAGGAATTGTAGGCAAAGGAAATCTTCTCGTAGAATTTCTCCTTTCCGACCCTTTCCTTCCTTTTGAAAGGATAGATGGTCGTCAGCGACATGGTAAGGTTAGGGAGGGTGAAGGAGTAGGAGGAGTCACGCGAGTTCTGGCTGTGACGCAGGTTGAGACTCAGGCTGAACTTGCCGTTCCAGTTCTTGGAATACGAAATTGTGGAACTGGCCTGGTTCTGCAGGGCCTGGTCGAGGCTCGTGGAGTTGTACCTGTTGTTCGAAGGGCTCTTGAGGTCCACGGAAGCACGGAAAGTGCTACCCGGGTTGGCTTTGGAGTCCTGGGAATGGTTCCAGCTGATGCCGAAGTTGGTCATCTGGTTGAACTCCGGCGTGCCCCGTTCACCCGTCTGGTCATTGGAGTAGGTGATCTGGAAGCCGCCGTTGAACTTGTACTTCACGTTGTATCTGGAACTTACGTTAAGCGCCCAGGATCCCAGGGTGTAGTAGTCTCCGGTGACTTGCAGGTCGAGGTGGTCGCCGAACACGAAGTACATACCCAGACCGCGCATATAGAATCCTCGCGCCTGTTCCTCGCCGAAGGTAGGCATCAGCAGGCCGGTAGCGCGTTCGGGTTTCTTCGGAATGAAGCCGAAGGGAAGTCCGATGAAGGGAAGCTTCACATCCTCCACCACCAGATAGGAAGGGCCGATGATGGTCTTCTGGCTAGGCTCCTGCACCACCTTCGCCGCTGTCAGGGCAAGGTAGTAGTGAGGGTGGTCGGCATCGCAGACCGTATATTTTCCGTTGGTGATATTGATGGAACGGTCTTCCATCATCTTGATGTTGCGGCCGTGGAGTATACCCTCGTCATCATCGGTTATCATATTGTTTATGAATGCCTTGCGGGTGTCGAAGTTATAGTGCACATCCTCCATTTTGTACTCCTTTCCACCCTGCTTCATCACCGGTCTTCCCACCCATTCCATTTTTGTGGAGTCGTAACTGCCCCTGGCATAGACCGTCCTGGTCTTCATATCATATTCCATATAATCCGCAGTCAGTTCCATATCCTGGTAGGTAACCTTCACCTCACCGTAATAGTACATCTTATTGGACCCGGTCTGGGGATCCCTGACTGAGAACATCGAATCGCGGGCGTTGGAAAAGGCCGGATTTTCCAGGCTGCTCTTGCCAAGAAGTGCCACCGAATCGGCCCGGCGCAGGGAATCTGCCAAGCGCAGCGAATCCCTTCGGGCAATTGCGGCAGAATCCGGCGGCAAAACCTTCTTCTCAATTCTCATTCCGTACCCGGCAGCATTTCCACCCCTGGTCCTCCTGTTCTGCGCAGATGAGGAAAGAGGCAGCAGGAACATACCGGCAGCCAGCAGAATCGAAAATATTTTCAGCCCTTTCTTCAAATGAAAGATATTTTATATATTTGCAATAATCTACAAAAATAGCATTTTTAATTGAAACGCACAATTTGCATACTTATACTGGCACTTTTTTCGGCCTGGAACGCCCTTGCGGACGGAACGGGACTCAGAACCGTAGTCATAGATGCAGGCCACGGAGGAAAGGATGCAGGGTGCGTGAGCGCAGACAACAAGACCTACGAAAAGACACTGGTGCTTGACATAGCTACGCAACTGGCAGCTCTCATCAGGGAAGAATGTCCCGACGTGAAGGTGATAATGACCAGGACCGGCGACACATACGTCACGCTCAACGGCAGGGCTGACATAGCCAACAAGGCAAACGCGGATCTCTTCATCTCCATACACATCAATGCGTCGGTAAAAACCTCCCCCAACGGCTATTCGGTGCACGTACTGGGAAAATCCACAGAGAAGAACAAGGACCTCTTCGCGACCAATATGGAAATGTGCAGGCGCGAGAACTCGGTAATCACCCTGGAAGACGACTACACCACGGCATATATGGGCTTCGACCCCTCTGATCCGGAATCGTTCATATTTATGAACCTGATGCAGAACGCCCATCTCGAACAGAGTCTGAAGTTCGCCGACACCATCAGCCGCAAGCTGTCAGGCGGACCTATAAAGAACAACAGGGGACTTTCCCAGGACGGATTCCTGGTGCTGTGGAGAACGGCGATGCCGTCGGTGCTCGTAGAACTGGGATTCATATCAAATTCCGCCGACCTTGCGAGTCTGAGAAAGAAGGAGACCCGAAGCGAACTTGCAAGGAGGTTGTGCGACGCTTTCAAAGAATATAAGCAGGATTACGACCACAGCATGCAGGTGGAGCCGGTGAAACAAGGTGCTGAGGCGCCTGTGCAAAACTGGGAGGCAGCAGAGAAGAAGGAAGAAGCACAGATGTCCGTGCCGGACAAGGACGGGACGGTTTACGCAGTGCAGTTCCTGGTATCTTCCAAAAAGCTAAAGAAAGGGGACGAAACATTCCTTGGAATGGAGTCGATGAGTTTGCAAAGCGGAGCACTGTATAAATATTTTCTCTGTCCTTCCGGGGATGTCAGCATTCCACTTTCAAAACTGGAACAGATTAGGCAGAATTATCCTGACGCCTTCATAGTCAAGATAAAAGAAGGAGTTGCTACAATTTATAAAAATTCAAAATAGCAACACCGCTCGACAGCAAATAGTTAGCCGCTTTTAGGCAACACAACTCATTGATTATCAATGAAACTAAAATAAACGATTAGCATAATTGCAATCCTTTATTTACGATGAAAAAACTAAAAAAGCAATAGAGAAAAAAATTATTTTTCAAATATTTATCCCCAACTTTGCAATGCGATTCTGACGGACTCTTTCAGTCTCATCAGCAACAAACATAATGGAACGACAGGAAGCACATATCAGCGTCTGGAACGATTGTCTGCGCATCATAGAGCAGATAATCGAACCTCAGCAGTTTTCGACTTGGTTCAAGCCGATCAGACCTGTATTGCTTGACGGTTCCAGGCTGACGGTAGAAGTCCCGTCCGACTTTTTCCGCGAATATATAGAGGAAGCTTTCCTTGATGTCTTGAAGAAGACTATGCACAGGGTTTTGGGACCAGAAGCCAAACTGGTCTATACCTTGCGACCGGTGAAACGCACCTCCATTACCGTTCCAGGCCAGACCACTTCCACTCCGGTCAACCCTCCTGTAAATGTCTCCACCCAGCCTTCGGATAAGCCGAATCCTTTCGTTTACCCGGGCATCCACAAGGTGAAGATAGATCCCAGGCTCAACCCTGCCTATTCATTCGAGAATCTTGTGGAAGGGGAGTGCAACAAACTCGGCATCAGTGCCGGTGTCAGCATTACCGCCGCTCCGGGCAAGACCGCGTTCAATCCGCTCTTCATTTTCGGCGGTTCCGGACTCGGAAAGACCCACCTTGCGCAGGCGATAGGTATTTCCATCAAGGAGAAATATCCTGAACTCGTGGTTCTCTATGTGACCGGCAGCGAGTTCAAGAACCAGCTGGTCACCGCCATCACCGTGCTCAACAAGGTCACGGACTTCCTCGCATATTATATGAAGATCGACGTTCTCATCGTGGATGATATCCAGGACCTTATGGGCCAGGCATCCCAGAATGCGATGTTCAACGTCTTCAACCACCTGCACCAAAACGGCAAGCAGTTGATATTCACCTCCGACCGTGCGCCCGTGGACCTTCAGAACTTCGAAGAGAGACTGCTCTCACGCTTCAAGTGGGGACTTTCAGTGCCTCTTGGCAAGCCGGATTTCCAGACCAGGCTCCAGATGCTCAGGATGAAGGCGGAGAGAGAGTCGGTTATCATACCTGACGATGTGCTGGAGTACATTGCCTCCAAGGTTAAGACGAATTTCAGGGAGCTGGAAGGCACGCTCGTTTCTCTGATTGCCTATTCTTCTGTAGAGAGGAACAAGTCCCTGATGGAGCTTGCCGAAAGCATTACGGAGAACATAGTAGGCGAAGCAAAGACCGAGGTGAACATCGACAAGGTGCAGAAGACTGTTTGCGAGTACTTCAACATCTCCCGGGAGGATCTCCTTTCCAAGTCCCGCAAGCGTCAGATAGTTCAGGCACGCCAGATTTCAATGTATCTGAGCCGCAACCTCATCTCCAACTGCTCTCTCGCCACAATAGGAGCAGAGACCGGAGGCAAGGACCACGCCACCGTGCTCCACGCCTGTATGACGGTCTCCGACCTTATGGCTACCGACAAAGTGTTCAAGAAGTATGTAACCGACCTTGAGGGAAGCCTCGCGCCGGCAGAAAGATGATGTTCAAGATAGCCCCATCGATACTCGCTGCGGATTTCCTTCATCTGGAGAAGGACATCGAACTCGTCAATGTATGCGGTGATGTCATCCACCTGGACGTGATGGACGGCACCCTCGTGCCCAATATCTCTTTCGGTTTTTCGGTGATAGACCAGCTCGGAAAAATTGCCAGGGCTCCTATGGATGCCCACCTTATGGTCGTGGAGCCTCAGCGTTGGTTTGAGAAACTTGCAAAGGACGGAGTGGCTATGTGTTCCTTCCATTACGAGGCTGCAGGCCGCAACACCAGGCGCAATATTGACGCCATACATTCCCTGGGAATGAAGGCGGGTGTAGCCATCAACCCTGACGTTCCGGTAGAGAAGCTCTTTCCTTACATAGGGAAGGCCGACTACTTCCTGCTGATGTCCGTTTTTGCGGGATTCGGGGGTCAGAAGTTCATCTACGAGTCCCTCGACAGGGCCTCACGTTTACGCGACGAACTTGTGAAGAGGGGAGAGGAGGCCATCATCGAGATGGATGGAGGCATCAATATATCCACGGTGAAGGCCGTTAAGGAAGCAGGTGTCAATCTCGCAGTCGCCGGAAGCTCTGTTTACGGTGCCGCCGATCCTGCCGCCGCCATTGCCGCTCTCAGGGAAGCCTGAACATATGCTCGGTGAACTCTTTTTCAAGACTCTTACGGCCCTCCTCGTCCATAGATTGGAAGTATCTTTTGGAAATGCTCTCGCACAGTTCCTCCAACTCGGAGACGAGCTCGTAATGGACGCCTGTCAACTGCTTCATTGACACCGGGTTAGGTAATTCTTCCGGCCATGTTTCCTCGTTCACATCCAGGCCTATTCCCACTATGCTCGCTTCGATCCTGTCGCCGTCCAGTATGTTCTCTATCAGAATTCCACAGATTTTCCTGTCCCCGACCCAGATGTCGTTCGGCCACTTGATTCCGGCAGTAATCCCCTTGGAGAGGAGGTAATCCCTGATACCCAGGGTTGTAATCCGGGTAACGAGCAGCATATCCGCGACCTTGAGTAATCCTTGCCCATCCTCCGGAAAGCGGTAGAGTATTGAAAAGGTGAGGTTGGTTCGTGGGCTGGAATACCAGGTATGGCTGCCCTGACCGCGCCCGGCAGTCTGCTCCACGGCGGCTATGACTGACAAATTGTCAAGCTCCCCAAGCCTCATTCTAAGCTCGCTGTTGGTGGATTTTGCGCTATCCAGCCATATTATCCTTACTTTTTCAAGTTTTTCGCGGAGTGGTGCCATTTTTGTTGTATATTTGAGGATGCAAATTTAAAAACGATGGCTCAAAAACCCAAAAATAAGAAACCGAACGGAGTTAGGATAGTCAGAATCAACCTATCTTCCATAATCTATCTGCTCCTGCTGATCTTCATCGGCTGGATGCTTTTCAAGAATTCGGATGTTCCGGCCAAGAAGGTCGAGTGGTCGCAGGTGCAGCAGATGGTGCTGGACGGCGACGTCAAGGACATACATTACATCAGAAATGAGTACAAGGGCGAGATTTCCGTGAAGCCGGAGAGCCTCTCCAAGTATTCTGAGTTCTTCCCTGAGGGAAAGTTCCCGAAAAGTTCCCCTCAGATGTACTTCCTCACTTCCACGAAATTCGATCCCGAGACCGAATTCGCGGCTCTAAACACCTCGCTCCCCGAAGGCAGCAGGGTGCTCGTGTATATGGAGAACAGGACCAATATCTGGGGCGGGCTGCTGGAATGGATCATCCCTATTCTAATGCTCGTTATGCTCTATGTGCTGATGTTCAGGTCAATGTCGCGCCAGATGGGCGGCGGTGGCGGTGCCGGCGGCGGAATGAATCCGTTTAACGTGGGCAAATCCACGGGCAAACTCGCCGACAAGGACAAGGTGAACGTGACCTTCAAGGACGTGGCGGGACTGTACGGCGCCAAGGAAGAGGTGATGGAAATCGTGGATTTTCTCAAGAATCCGGGCAAATACACGGCCCTGGGCGGCAAAATCCCTAAGGGTGCGCTGCTCGTGGGTCCTCCGGGTACAGGTAAAACCTTGCTGGCCAAGGCAGTGGCAGGGGAGGCGAACGTGCCGTTCTTCAGCATAAGCGGCTCCGATTTCGTGGAGATGTTCGTGGGCGTGGGAGCAAGCAGGGTACGAGACCTCTTCGCTCAGGCAAAGGAGAAAGCCCCTTGCATCGTGTTCATAGACGAAATCGACGCCGTGGGACGCGCCCGTGGCAAGAACGTGGGCTTCAGTTCCAACGATGAGCGCGAAAATACGCTGAATCAACTCCTTACCGAGATGGACGGCTTCGGCACCAACAGCGGGGTCATAGTGCTAGCAGCTACAAACCGTGCCGACATACTCGACAAGGCCCTAATGCGCGCAGGACGCTTCGACCGTCAGATCCACGTGACCCTGCCGGATCTCAACGAGCGCAAGGAAATATTCCTCGTGCACACCAAGAAACTCAAACTGGCTCCCGACTTCGACGTGGAGGCAATCGCAAAACATACTCCGGGCTTCTCCGGCGCCGATATTGCGAATATATGCAATGAAGCTGCGCTGACAGCGGCACGCAACGGCAAGTCCGACATCTCCAACAAGGACTTCACGGATGCGGTCGACAGGGTAGTGGGAGGCATAGAGCGCAAAAAGACCATAATGTCCCCTGACGAGAAGCGGCTAACCGCATACCACGAAGCAGGTCACGCTGTTGCAGGCTGGCTTCTTCCCGGTTGCGACCCTGTGCTGAAGGTGTCCATTATCCCGCGCGGACAGGCCCTGGGTCTCACCTGGAGCCTTCCTGACGAGAAAGTGATGATGTCCAAGTCAGACCTTATGGATGAGATGTGCTGCCTGGTCGGCGGAAGGGTGGCCGAGGAGATGGTCAACAACGGAGTGCCTTGCACCGGTGCACTGAATGACTTCGAGCGGCTCACCAAGATGGCCTACGCTATGGTGACTTACTACGGAATGAGCGAGAAGGTGGGTAATCTTTCCTTCTACGATTCCAACCCGGGAGGCTATGAACTCACCAAGCCATATAGCGAGAAGACAGCTCAACTCATTGATTCAGAAGCGAAAGCCATAGTGGATGAAATAACTTCCCGCACCAGGAAAATCTTGAAGGACAACTGGGAGGGAGTGACCAGACTCGCTGAACTTCTCATCGACAAGGAAGTGATCATGTCTGACGATATCGAGGCAATTTTCGGACCTAAGGCTGGAAAGCACGGTGAGGAAAGACTCAAGGATGATAAGAAAGAAGACAATGAATAATTTTCTGCTTAGAACCGTCACCGGCGTGGTGTTCCTGCTGGTGATGGTGTTCGGACTTATATGGGACAGGACGATTTTCGGCGCCCTGTTCCTCTTTATTTTGTATTTCGCGCTGAACGAGTTCTATACCATCTCCCTGCAGAAACGCTACTATCTCCAACAGAAACTGGGTCTGCTCGCAGGCATACTTGCCTTTCTTCTTGTTGCGGCCCATTGCTTTTTCGGCCTGGACGCTAGGTGGATTTTCCTTTCCCTGCTGCCTCTGCTGCTGATTCCGATGACCAGCGTGTTCCACGGTGTTCCCGAGGATTTCTCCGACCTCGCGTTCGTGTACGCCGGCCTGCTGTATATTGCACTCCCTATCTCGCTTTCGCCTTTTGTGATGATGGATGGGGATGTGTTCGACGGCTGGCTTATGCTCTCGTTCTTTATCGTGATATGGATTTCGGATGTAGGCGCCTATTGCTTGGGAACGCTCTTCGGACAGAAGGAGGGCTCCCGCAAACTGGCTCCTTCCATCTCCCCGAAAAAGTCCTGGGTAGGCTTCTGGAGCGGACTGGGCTTTGCCGTTGCCGCCTCTGTGGGTCTGCATTTCCTGAACTGGTTTCCTTTCCCTCTCGTGCACTGCATTGTGCTTGGCGCTATTCTCAGCGTCTGCGGGGTTTGCGGAGATCTCTTCGAATCGCAGTGGAAACGCCATTTCAACGTGAAGGATTCCGGCAGGATAATTCCGGGTCACGGTGGTATGCTGGACCGCTTCGACAGCAGCCTTGTTGCCATACCGGCAGCGGCGCTGTACCTCTGCCTCACCGGACTTCTTTAAGCCTCTGTTTGACCACGTAATTACATGCCCTATGAAGATTGACAAGAATTCCCGCGGCACCCTTGCGCTTGTGTTCACCGGCTGCGCCGTCGTGGCACTGGTTTTCATTTTTCTGGTCCGCATCCCGTGGCTGGTATATCCTATGCTCGCGATGCTGATCTGGGTTTGCGTATGGCAACTTGCCTTTTTCCGCATCCCCAAGAGGCTTCGTATGGGCTCGGACAAGCTGGTGACTTCCGTTGCCGACGGAAAGGTTGTCATTTTAGAAAAGGTGTACGAGAAGGAATACCTCAAGCAGGAGTGCATACAGCTCTCGGTGTATATGAACTTTTTCGACGTGCACGCGAATTTCTGGCCTGTTGACGGACGCGTGGACTACTATCGTTACTACCCCGGGAAACATTTCTTCGCCTTCAAGCCCAAGGCTTCAGAGGAGAATGAGCACAGTTGCGTGGGTATTGTGACAGCTCAGGGACGTCAGGTCTTCTTCAAGCAGATTGCAGGCGGCTTCGCCAGACGCATCGTATGCTACGGCAAGTCCAGGGGAGATGCGCGCAGCGGCGAGCAGTGCGGCATTATAAAATTCGGCTCGAGAATTGACATATTCCTGCCTCTCGATGCCGAAATCAAAGTGTCCCTGGGGGATTATGTGCGCGCCTGCGAGACCGTGCTCGCGGAAATCTAGTGCTATTTCTTGCGGGTTGTGATGAGCACAACGCCATTTGATGCACGTATGCCGTAGATTGAGGCTGCCGAAGCATCCTTGAGCACGTCGATTGTATCCACGATATTCGGATCAAGGTAGCTTACGTCTTCCACCGGCACCCCGTCAACGATTATCATCGCATATCCTGGGTCATTGTTGGACTGTATCCCTCTTATTCTTATATTGCTCCCTATCACCTCCACTCCCGGAATCATACCCTGGATATATTTGTATATATCTGAATACGAGGTGTTTCCCTTTACCTTAAGCGTCGATATTGCCTGGGTATT
>SFJB01000046.1 GCA_004555145.1 Bacteroidales bacterium
CCAGATCCCGGATAATGCCGCTTTCCACAGGGCTTCTCGCGTACTATTTCCCTCCCGAGAAGCAGGCCGGCCTGATGGGACTCTCGGCCGCAATGAACCAGTTCGGAGGCGTGGTGGCCACCATGCTCAGCGGTCTTTTGGCAGGCATCAGCTGGAACCTGTCCTTCCTGGTGTATCTGCTCGGTCTCATTGCTGTGGTGATGGTAATCGCCTTCCTGCCGAACGAGAGTCTGGTAAAAGCCAAGAGCACAGAGAAGGTCGACAGTCTCCCGAAAAGGCTGTGGCACTTCTTCCCTTCCGTGTCCGGAATGCTGCTGGTTATGATTCTCTTCTTTATCTATCCTACCAACTTTGCCCTCACCGCCCGTTCAAATCCGGAAATATCAGCAAATTTCATCACCCTTCTCATGGTAGGACTTGACTTTGTGGCCTTCCTGGTGGGACTTGCCTTCGGCAAGGTGATGAAACTCACCCCAAAGGCAATGAAGTATATCGGTCCTGTCGGATTCATCTGCGGATACGCCTGCCTCGCAGCGGGAGTTGGCAGGAGCCTGCTCATCATCGGATCCGCTATCATAGGGCTGGCAAATGGCCTGGCAGTACCATACCTCAACACCATAGCATCGATCAAGGGCGGGAAGAACGCAGCCACTACCGTGATGCCGCTGATCTCCGCCGCCCTGTATCTCGGACAGTTCATATCACCACTTGTCGTCGGCCCGCTCAGCAGGCTCTTCGATTCGGTTACTGCCCCTTATAAAGTTGGTATTGCAATTGCCCTTGTATATCTCCTGCAGGCTTTCCTTACAAGAAAGCGTCAGGCTCTTCCGCCTGCAGCAGGCAATAAAGACAATCAATAATTCCAGTCGTCGGTCCTGAAAGGGACGAGAGGAAGTTCATAGACGCTCTTGACATTGCCTATGCAGAAATCCTTGAAGCAATAACGGACAGCCTTAGGATTCTGTACGTCAGGAGACATCACCATAACACTTTTGTCGTTCTGGTTGATCCAGGCAACTGCAGGATAGAAGACCCTGTCATTTCCGGCAACTTCGAACCCCTCGAGTCCCTTCCAAGGATAGATTCCGTCAGGAGCATCGTTGAGGAAAATTTCCACAACATTTCCTTCGATCTTGTACTCTTTGTAGGAAGGGTTCCTGTACTTGATGTTCTCGTATCCGTAGGTATTGTTCAGCGCGCACCAGGCAAGTCTCTCGCCTACGCCCTGCTTGTTCCTCGGGTGAATCTGGGTATCCTCGTCAGGGTAAACCAGGTCATTGGTGCATACCATTGCCGAGTTTGGAATCTCATTGCTCAGACGGAACTGCATCTCCCTGAAACGTGCACCCTGCCTTCCGTCGCCTCCATAGCGCCACGGGGCAAGCTCAACCCAGTAAATCGGGGCCTCCCTGCCCTGGTCCGCGCGCCATATACCCGCCAGGGTCTTGAAGCGCTCCGCGTAGCTGTCTTCCTTGCCCACGTTGCTCTCGCCCTGGTACCATATGAAACCCTGGACTGTGTAGTCCCTGATTGGGTAGTACATTGCATTGTACATAATGGTAACGTTGCTGTAATGCCACCAGTTGCCCTCGCGGAGATTGGTCTCCTTCTCGAAGTCGATGTCCCCGTAGCCGCGGACCGTTTCCTCCGGGAGCCAGCTTTCGACACGGCTGCCGCCCCAGCTGCAGCTGATGATGCCTACCGGGATGTCCAGAGTGGCGCAAAGCCTCTCACCGAAATAAGTGGCGGTGGCGCTCCACCACCTTACGGTCTCCGGGCTGCACTGCTGCCAGGAACCCTTGACCCTGTCCTCGAGATTATGGGAGCCCGTTTTCGGCACGGTTACCATCCTCAGCCCCTTGTTGTATTGCATTGCATCCGCGATGGTGCGGTTGGCGCCCTCAACCGGGCAGTTCCAGAATCCGTGTATAGGCATTTCCATATTGGACTGTCCGCTGGCGAACCATACTTCGCCTATGAGCACGTCCTTGAGCACCACCTTCTCTCCGTCAGCGGAAATGGTGACTGTCTGCGGGGTGTAACTTGCTGCCGGGGTGTCGATTTTTGCAATCCACCTTCCGTCTGCAGCTGCGCGAGCGCTGACTGTTGCGGAACTCCAGGATGCCTTGACCCTAACGCTCGCACCCGGTGTTGCCCAGCCCCAAATGTTGACTTTCGTCTGCTGTTGGAGAACCATATTGTCTCCGATGATTTCAGGCAGGCTGAGTTTAGCCTGCATCTGTGAGCTCAGGAGCACCAGCCCGAGAGCCAGAAAAATACGCTTCAGTGTCATAATATCTGGATATTAGTTCTTTCTATCAGCTCCATACACATCCTTCCGTTGTGGTAAGGGCATTTCCAGAATCCGGCCTTGTCGTCCTCACGGTTGACGCTGCCGTCGGATTTGATGCTCCAGAACCACTCCCCCTCTTCCCTGTCCACCAGGCTGTCCTTGATAAATTCCCAGCAGCGCTGCGCCTTCTCCAAAGCCCCGGCGTCTCCGCTGAGCTGCCACAGATTGAAGAAGCCGACTACGCACTCGGCCTGCACCCACCAGTGCTTGTCCTTGTCTGTATGCCCGTCCTTGCGCTCGTAGAAAAGGGCGCCGTCACTGTCCAGTCCTTCGGATGCGGCCTTGCAGATCTGAGGGACACGCTCACGCACAGCCGCCAACAGTTCCCCATTGCCAAGCACTAGCGCCGCCTCGTCCAGGAGCCAGGATGTCTCTATGTCATGGCCGTATGAATGGATGAGGTAAGGGCAGCGCCAGTCATCGGTGAAGAAGAGCCGCAGATGGCCGTCAGAGCCTAGGATTCTATCGAGGAAGAGCCGTATCAGATTCTCCAGACTTGCCGCGAGGGTCTCATCCTTCCACACGCGATACAGGCCGGTATATGCCTCGAGTATGTGGAGGTGGGTGTTCATGGTCTTGCGCTCGTTGGCGTCCTTGTCGCTCAAGCGCATATCGCCGATTTCACTCCAGTCCCTGGCGAAAGCTTCGAAATAGCCGTTGAGGGAGGAATCGAAGCTATGCTCTTCTATGTCGCGAAAGAGGCTTTTCGCCATATCGAGGGCAGTCGCGTCCCCGGTGGCACGGTAATACTCCGAAAGACCGTAAATGGTGAAAGCTATGGAATAAATCTGCTTTTTGGTCTCCTTCGGGCTTCCGTCCGGGTTCAGGGACCAATATGTGCCGCCGAAGTCCTTGTCGTAGAACCTATTGAATATCAGCTCCTTTGCCTGCGTTGCCATATCCAGGTACGAAGCCTCGCCCAGAATGCGGTAGGCGCTGGAATAAGTCCAGAGTATCCTGGCGCACATAATGCCACCGACTTCAGCATCGGGACAAGCCCTCCCCGTACCGTCGATGCGTCCCAGGAACATCCCATCAGGCAATTTCACTTTGTCGATCCAGAACGGAAGGATATTGTTGCGCAATTCGGATTCCGCCTGCTTCGCTAGCATCTTCACACTTTCAGTCATATTTCAACCAGATTATACGCAAAGATACTGAAATGTTTCGAGAAGAAAGCTTCAAAAACAAGATGGTACGATTGATACAAAAAATAGTTAAAAATGTATCATTTTTGCTATTTATGAGTATATTTGCATAAACACCACATATCCATGAGTTCCGTATTCACAGAAATAACCAAGCTGTCCGGACAGGACTGTTTCTACATAGTAGAGCGTCACAAGAGCGAATTCACCTATCCTCTGCACAAGCACAGGGAGTTTGAACTGAACTTCATTGAAAACGGGAAAGGCGTAAGACGTATCGTGGGTGACAGCGTGGAGGAAATCGGAGACTACGACCTGGTACTGGTAGGAGCCGAAGACCTGGAACACGTGTGGGAGCAAGGAAACTGCCACTCCAACGATATCAGAGAGATAACCGTGCAGTTCTCCCCCGGGCTCTTCAGCTCTGACATCCTTTCCAAGAACCAGTTCGCATCCATAAGCAGGATGCTCAAAAAGGCGGAACACGGGCTTGCATTCCCGATGTCAGCAATAATGAAGGTTTACAGCGACCTGGACAAGCTTGCGGCCCAACCTGCCAGTTTCTCCCAGTTCCTGAACTGCCTTCAACTGCTCTACGACCTCTCCCTTTGCGACGACGCCAGGGTCCTTGCCTCAAGCTCCTTCGCAAGATCGTCAAGGAACACCGAAAGCCGCAGGGTGCAGAAGGTGAAACAATACATCAACGACCACTACAGCGAGGTCATCAGGCTGTCCGATATGGCATCCCTGGTAGGGATGAGCCCTGCCGCATTCAGCCGTTTCTTCAGGCTCAGGACAGGGCGCACACTGTCGGATTATATCGTAGACATAAGACTGGGAAATGCCGCCCGCGCCCTGGTAGATACAAGCAGGAACATCTCCGAGATTTGTTACGAATGCGGCTTCAACAACCTCTCGAATTTCAACCGCACCTTCAAAGCGAAACGTGGCAGCACCCCGAGGGAGTTCAGGGAGATGTACAAGAAACATAAAGTCACAGTATAGATATTGAGCATGAATTAAGCAATAATCGGTTAAAATTGTATTTGTTTAACATAGCGCTTTGGCCTAATTTTGCAATCAAATAATAGCGCTATAACAATGAACCGATTAACCACATTATTCTTTCTCTCCATCAGTATGCTTTTGTCCTCCTGCAAAGCGGGACAGGATTTCGCATGCGTTCAGGACGGAAGATTCAGGAACGTAGAAAGCCCCTACTTCATAGGCACCAATTTCTGGTACGGACCCATACTCGCTTCAGACGGCGAGGGCGGCGACATGGACAGGCTCCAGCGCGAGCTTGACTACCTCAAATCACTAGGAGTCACCAATTTACGTGTGCTTGTCGGATGCGACGGACAGGAAGGCGTAGCTACACGCATCCAACCTACCCTCCAGACGGAGGCGGGAGTGTACAACGAAACGCTGCTGCGCGGACTGGACCGTTTCCTTGTGGAGCTGGGCAAGCGGGATATGCAGGCAGTGCTCTTCCTGAACAATTCCTGGGAATGGTCGGGAGGATACGGGATGTATCTGGAATGGGCGACCGGGGAAAAAGCCCTCATTCCGGCAGAGGTCGGATATCCGGCGTACATGGAATGGGCAGGCAGTTTCGTCAGCAACGATAAAGCCAAGGACTTGTTCTACGAGCACGTGAGGGCAATAGTATCCAGGACCAACAGCATCACGGGCAAGGCATACGCGGACGATAAGGCAATATTCTCCTGGCAGATAGGGAACGAGCCTCGATGCTTCAGCTCCGACCCCAAGGTGCAGGACGATTTCGTGGATTGGATGTGGGAGTCAGCCGCGCTCATCAAATCCATCGACAGGAATCATATGGTCTCCAGCGGCAGCGAAGGCAAGTGGGGTTGCGAGGGCAGCATCGAGCTCTTCGAGAGGATACACAGCTGTCCTGACATAGACTATCTCAACATCCACATCTGGCCGTACAACTGGTCCTGGGTAAAGGAAGACAGCCTGGACAGCAGGCTGGAAGATGCATTCGGCAACACGGACCAGTATATAAACGAACATATCGAAGTAGCGGAACGTCTCGGAAAACCTATAGTTATAGAGGAGTTCGGCTACCCGAGAGACGGATTCATTTTCACCAAGGGCAGCCCTACCGTGGGACGCGACGCATATTATAAGCACATCTTCAACAGGGTGCTTGTATCAGCCCGTGAAGGCGGCCTGGTCGCAGGCTGCAATTTCTGGGCATGGGGCGGTTTCGCCGGCCAGGCGGCAGACCATGTCAACTGGCTCCCGGGCGACGACTACTGCGGAGATCCTGCTCAGGAGCAGCAGGGTCTGAATTCCGTCTATGCAGGAGACAGCACCACAGAAATCATTTCTGAGACCAATTCACTTCTCAGTGAAATCAGTTTTTAAACCATTAAATATTAACTAAAAAACCATTACAATGAAGAGTAAGCTATTTACTTGTTTGGCGATGCTCCTCGTGAGTTTCTCGCTTCTGGCTCAGACCAAGCGTGTCAGCGGTACAGTAGTTGACAACATCGGTCCCGTCCAGGGAGTGAGCGTCGTTGAAAAGGGCACCAACAATGGTGTCGTTACCGATTTGGATGGCAATTTCAGCATCAGCATCCGCAAGGGAAGCGTGCTGTCGTTCTCATCCATCGGCTTCAAGACTGTGGAAATCACAGTCGATGACCGCAACGTTTACAACGTTACTCTAGAGGAGGACCAGTTCCTTCTCGACGACGTGGTAGTTGTCGGTTACGGTACAATGAAAAAGAGCGACCTTTCCGGAGCTTCTGCATCCCTTAAGGAAAATGATCTTAAAACGACCATCGTTTCTTCTCTCGACCAATCCCTCCAGGGCCGCGTAGCAGGTGTGCAGGCAGTGCAGACCTCAGGTGCTCCGGGCTCCTCATCAGCAATCCGCGTGCGCGGTCAGGCAACCATCAACGCCAATGCTGAACCTCTCTACGTCATCGACGGAGTCATCGTTCAGGGAGGCGGCAACAAGGGTTCGGACTTCGGTCTCGGAGATGCACTGGGTAACGGTACAGTTTCCACCATCTCCCCTCTGTCCACCATCAACACCGCCGATATCGTGAGCATGGAAATCCTCAAGGACGCATCCGCAACCGCAATCTACGGTGCTCAGGGCGCCAACGGTGTCGTACTCATCACCACCAAACGAGGAAAGGCCGGCGAAGGCAAGATTTCCTACGACGGCATGTTCGCAGTGAGCCGCCAGACCAAGAGACTGGATATGATGAACCTGCGCGACTACGCCGAGTACTACAACGACCTCCTTTCAATCGGAGAGATCGGCACCGCACAGCCTCTCTACGCGGATCCTTCCCTGCTCGGAAAGGGTACCAACTGGCAGGACGCCATCTTCCAGACCGCGCTCCAGCATCAGCACCAGCTGAGCGTGAGCGGCGGTAGCGACAAGGTCCAGTACTACGTCTCCGGCTCGTATATGGACCAGGACGGTACCATTATCGGTTCCAACTTCAACCGTTTCTCCATGCGTTCCAACATCGACGCACAGGTAAAGGACTGGTTCAAGCTCGGCGCCAACCTTTCTTATACCGTCACCAACGATGACCTCAAGCTCGCCGACTCCAACGAGGGTCTCATCTACTACTCCCTCGCTTCCCTTCCTGACATTCCTATCTACGACGTGGACGGCAACTATTCTTCAACCGTACGCGAGGGATACACCAGCCCTAACCCTATCGCTCTCGCGATGATGGACGACATCCTTCTCAACCGTCAGAAATTCAACGGAAGCATCTTCGCTGACATCAGCCCTCTCAAGAACCTTGTATGGCACTCTGAGATCGGATTCGACTTCGGCAACAGCAAGGGTGAGCGCTACAAGCCGCTCGTGGATCTCGGAGGCTGGGTGCGCAACACCAACGAGAGCAATATCTCCAACAACAAGAACATCTACTGGCAGCTGAAGAACTACCTCACCTACTCCAACACATTCGGCAAGCACAGCATTAACGCCATGGTTGGTCAGGAATGCTGGGAGTCCAGGTGGGAGTCTTCCAACATCTTCAACAACAACCTCCCTTCCGACGAGGTTCACAACCCTGCTCTCGGTACCGGCAAGCCGACTATCAGCTACGGCTTCGGCTCTGCTGCAATGGCTTCATTCTTCACCCGTGAAACCTACAACTACGATGAGCGCTACTACCTCACCTACACCTTCCGTTATGACGGTTCCTCCAACTTCGGTCCGGACAACCGTTGGGCAGGTTTCCACTCATTGGCAGGTTCCTGGCGTTTCTCCAACGAGGAATTCATCAAATCCAACTTCAGCGCCCTCAGCAACGGACGTCTCCGTATAGGCTGGGGACAGACAGGTAATGCCAATATCGGCGGATATGCCTGGGGTTCAGCCATCAGCAGAATGCCGAGCGGCCTCGGTATGGGTTATCGTCCTGCAAACATTCCTAACACCGCAATACGCTGGGAGAAGCAGGAGCAGCTGAACCTGGGTCTCGACCTCGGCTTCCTCAACAACAGGATCAACCTCACCATCGACGCATACAGGAAGATTTCTTCCGATATGCTTATGCAGATGCAGCTTCCTTCATATATGGGAACCCAGGGCAACGGATCTTCAGCCCTCGCAGCTCCTAAGGGCAACTACGGAAGCATCGAGAACAAGGGTATCGAAATCACTCTCGACACCCACCCTGTTTCCGGCAATTTCAACTGGGACAGCAACTTCCAGATTTCTCTCAACCGCAACAAGCTCCTCTCCCTCGAAGGCACTTCCAATGCCGCCCTCGTAGGTTACGGACAGTGGACCGACGTAGTCTGCGTCTCTGAAATAGGACAGCCTCTCTACAATTTCTACGGCTATGTTGTCGATGGTGTATATACCGACCTCAACGACCTTATGAGCAGTCCGCTTCCGGCAAAATTCATGAATGCCGTCGTTGACGAGAACGGAAATGTCACCTACGAACACAAGGATGCCAGCGAATTCAACAGGACCAATACCACCTGGGTCGGAGACATCAAGTACAAGGACCTCAACGGTGACGGCGCAATCGACGAGAACGACCGCACCATCCTCGGCTCTCCTCTTCCTAAGTTCACCTTCGGCTGGACCAACAGCTTCAGCTGGAAGAACTTCGACCTGAGCATCTTCATCAACGGAAGCTATGGCAACAAGGTTCTCAACTACAACGCCATTGCCCTTACCCATATGAACTCTCCTTGGACCAACCAGCTCAGGTCCGTAAGCGACAGAGCCCAGCTTGTTCCTATCGATTATAGCGGGGACAACTGGTTCAACGATGTCAGCAACGTAAAGGTGGCAAACCCTGACACCAGGACTCCACGCGCGAGCATCAATGACCCTAACGACAACGACCGCCTCAGCGACCGTTATATCGAGGACGGATCCTACATCCGCATTAAGAACATCACCCTCGGCTACACTCTTCCTAAGAGCCTTCTCACCAAAATGAAGATTGAGAACTGCCGCGTATATATGAATGTTCAGAATCTCTACACTCTCACCGCCTATTCCGGCTACGATCCTGAAGTCGGTGCTTCTACCCAGGACTCAACAGGTTTGAGCTACGGCGTGGACAACGGACGTTATCCTTCTCCTACAATGTGTTCTTTCGGTCTTAACATCACCTTCTAAATTCGGGAACAATGAAATTCAACAGAATAATAAAGTTTATGTTTGCGGGCGCACTTGCGCTTGGACTGTCTTCCTGCAGCGGGTTCCTCAACCGTCCGAACGAAGACAACTACAATACTGCAAACTTCTATCTGAACGACGAGCAGTGCCTCCAGGGAGTGAATTATCTCTACAATTCCCCTTGGTATGACTTCCAGCGCGGATTCATCAAGATCGGCGAGGTAATGTCAGGCAACATGTATTGGGGCAGCTCTCCATATATGAACTTCTCGACCAACGGCACCGACCAGGACCTCGTGAACATGTCCTACTCCCTGTGGGCAGTAAACGGCCACTGCAACACCGTTATCAAGAACATTCTCAACTCTGCGGGTGACATCACTCCTGCCGTGAAGAACCAGGCAATAGGTGAAGCTCTGACCCTCAAGGCTTTGGCATACTTCTTCATGGTACGCTCCTTCGGCGAAGTTCCTATAGTCCATGACAACAGCGAACTCCTCGGAACAGGCGAGTACAATGATGTGAAGAAGGTTGTCAGAAAAGACGTTTATGAGTACATCATCTATACCCTCGAGACTGCGATGAACCTTCTCCCGAAGAAGACTTCAGGATGGGACAACCGCATCGACTACTATGCCTGCGAAGGCCTTCTCGCCAAGGTTTACCTTACCAAGGCAGGTCTCGGCGGCAGCATCGACAACAATGCCGTGCAGAAAGCGGCAGAGTATGCTGAGGACGTAATCAAGAACTCAGGACGCAGCCTTACCCCTGTATACTCCGACATCTTCCGTCTGGCACCTGCTACATACAACCAGACCGGTGAGCCTATGATCAGCTGGATGTGGGCAGCAGCCCGCGATCCTTGGACCCAGCAGAACACCCTCCAGAGCGACCTCGGCATGAACGGTTTCTCGGAGACCGGTGACCTTTGGGGCGGCTGGGGCGGTCCTTCCGTTGACCTGATGGACGCATTCGGAGTTGACCCGCTCGAGGATCCGCGCACCCGTACAGATTACGACAGCCGCCGCCAGGCAACCATGATGATGGCAGGCGACACCTACAGCTACTTCTGGACCGACAAGGGCGGTTTCGACCTCCTCCGCTTCATCTATGACGAAGAATACGGCAAGGGCGGTCCTAACGGCGTATTCCAGGGCCCTTGCGGAGCACAGAACGTCAAGCACCTCTATGGCGACACATACGACCACGAGCAGGCTACCGGCCTCACGCCGGGCAATATGTGCTACCAGCTCCCTACCCACATTCTCCGTCTCGGCGATGTTTACCTCATCTATGCTGAGGCCAAGTTCAGGCTCGGAGACACCGACACCGCTCTCGAATTCGTGAACAAAGTGCGCGCACGCGCATACGGCAGCAACTTCGAGAACTTCGGAAAGCTAACTTCCCTCACCCTCAACGACATCTTCAAGGAGCGCCGCCTCGAACTTGCAGGCGAAGGCGACAACTGGTACGATTACGTGCGCCGTTCATACTATGAAATGGACGTAGTCATAGCTGAGATCAAGAGCCAGCGCAGGAATGAAATGTATTCTTACGGTGAGCCTTGCAAGAAGTACTTCGAGACCGGTTTCAACCTGGAGACCAAGAAGTGGGATCTCTCCGCTGCCGAGTGGACCATTGATCCTGCCACCACCCTGTACAACAGTGATACACCTGCTCCTAACGTTACAGAACAGAGCTTTACCCTCCCGTTCCCTACCGAGGACGTGGTGTTCAACCCTAACCTCGCATCCAACGCTCCTGCTGTGGAAGTGGACGTACGTGAAACCTATAAATATAACTTTTAACAGTTTTGGACAATGAAATTCGCTAATTATATAAAGTGCGCCTGCCTGGTTCTGGGTTTCTCAGCCGTCCTCTCTTCCTGTGAGGACCAGCCGGATGCCTTCAAGCCTACCAGCGGCAAACCGCTCGTGCACTACGTAAGATATGCCGATCAGGATATAATCATTGACAGGGCATATATGGAAGAGGCCGTATGCCTGGTCGGAGAGAACCTCCGCAGCGTAAACGAGCTCTTCTTCAATGACCAGAAGGCCATTCTCAATACCAGCTTTATGACTGACAACACCCTGCTTGTCAGCGTTCCGAAGAATATGGCTACCGTGACTACCAACAAGATTTATCTCATCACTGCAGCCAAGGATACCGTCAAGTATGACTTCCAGGTTCTCCCTCCTGCTCCGGTAATCAAATCCATGAGCAACGAGTGGGCAGCAGTGGGAGAAGTTGTCAGCATACTCGGCGATTACTTCTTCGCTTCCGACACCGAACCTGTCCAGGTCAGCTTCCCTAACGCCGAGGTGACCGAGTTCATCAGCGTGGAGAAGACAAAGATCAGCTTCAAGGTTCCTGAAGGTGCTGTTGAAGGCAAGATCAAGGTCAGCACCATGTCAGGTACCGCACAGTCCGTGTTCCACTACAGGGACAGCCGCGGCATCATCACCAACTTCGACGGTGCGACTGACGTTGTGCCTCAGGGATGGAACATTGCAGCCACCTATTCTTCTGAAGGCGGACTTGACGGACAGTACGTGCAGCTCGGTCCAAGT
>SFJB01000047.1 GCA_004555145.1 Bacteroidales bacterium
GCAGCGTGGTATGTCGCCACCGTAGCCACATCCGTGCCATTGATATTCGTAATGATATCGCCGCACTGGATCCCGGCCGCCATAGCCGGAGAATCGGTCTCCACTTCCTTTACATAGACGCCCTTGGGGATTCCCTGAGCCTCAATCTCCTGGGTGACATCCACGCCCCGGATTCCAATGTAAGGGACGCCCTGTCCATTTAGCAAAAACTGCATCATCTCTTTAATGTCCGAGATGCCGCACCCGGTCACCAGGTTCATGCTGTCTTCCTCGGAAACGCTCTGGTCAATAATGCCGATAATCTCGCCTTTTAGATTCACGATGACGCCGCTTCCGTTCCTTGCTCCTGCAATGTCCGTGCAGATCAGCCGGTATTGCCCGTCTGCGAACTCCGCCGAATTCTTGCTGGAGGCCACCGTTCCAAATCCTACTGCGCCCACGTATCCAAACGGGCTTCCAAGCACGATGGCCGGGTCACCTTTGGACACGGAGTTGGAACTGCCGAGGGTTGCCGTCTTGATCTGGGACCAGGTCGTATCCTGGATATCCCCCCGGCTTACCGCATAGATTCCAAAGTCCAGATTGCCGTCTTTTTTCTTCAGGCTTGCCTTATAACTGTGCCCATCGGAAAATATAATATGAATATCGCCTGCTTCCTTCATAATAGAAGTCTTGCCAAATACCAGCAGTTCCTGCCCATTATCTGCAATGATCAGTCCTGCCGTGCTGTTCTTATGGTCATAGGAATCGTTCATCCAGTCCTGATCTCCCGTGGTTCCGGCGATCTCCACCACCGATTTGTTGGCCTCAGAGGCCACCGATGTCAGAGACTGCTGCATCTGCCGGTAGCTTTCTGCGTCCAGAACCTGCTGGGTCGCTTCCGGCTCCGAGCACGCCCGCGCATACAACGACCATCCGGCCGAATACACCCGGGTCGTGCGCGACTTTCTGGCCGATTGGGTGGAGTAGGGGAGCCCGCGGAGAGTTTTTCCGCTTAATTGCCAATATTCGCTGAAACGCAAAACTATAGTTATGCACCGCGACAAAACCATACTCCGTGTACTTGCGGCACTCGCTGCAAGCCTCATCAGCACATTGGCACTCAACGCACAAGCCGGTTTCGGATCTGCCGAGAAGTTCAATGACGGCTGGAAGGTCCGGCTGAAATCAGTTTCAGTTCACCTCTGCTGAAGTCTTGCCAGCTCAGACTCAAGCCTGCAAGTGAGTGATTGCCACTGCGTTGCTGCGGGTTTGCTGCGGTGTGTTGCTGCATTAGGGCTGCCTCCAGGTTGCTGCGGTGTCGCAATGCTTATGTTGATATAAATAAATGATAATCAAATACCTAATTAAAAAATGACAAAGCATATTATTCTCTGGACTCTAAAGCCTGAGCTGTCCGAGGAACAGAAGGCGCTAATTAAGAAGGAAATCAAGGCAGGACTTGAGGGACTGGCGGGCGTTGTGCCCGGACTGTTGGATATAAAGGTGCAGATTGAAGGAAGGCTTGCCTCGTCCAATGCTGACCTTATGCTTGACTGCACGCTGGAATCCGAGGAGGCTCTGAAAGAATATGCCGTGCATCCAGCCCACCTTGAGGTCGCAAACAACAAGGTTCGGCCCTTCACCTCAGTTCGCAGCTGCCTCGACTTCGAAATCTGAGTGCCCTCCGGAGGCGGCTCGAAACTAGTAAAACCTTACTTTCGTACACAAACAGGGCCTTTCCGTGGAAACCCTGCCGCAGTTAAAGAGGTACAATTCCTATTCCGGGGCGGTCGGGGAGGGTGATTTTGCCGTTTACGACCTGCATTCCGTCGAAAAGGTCGTTAGTGATCAGAAGGTTGCCGTCGAGGTCAGCGAAGTCGGCAAGAGGGGAGAGCTGGGCTGCGGCTGATACTGCGCAGGAGGTTTCTGTCATACATCCTACCATTACGCGCATCCCTTCAGCTTTGGCATAATTCGCCATCTTCCAGGCCTCGCGCATACCGCTGCATTTCATCAGCTTGATATTGATGCCGTGGTAAGCACCTTTGATGCCCGGGATGTCCGCCAGTCTCTGCACTGCCTCGTCCGCGAATATCGGCAGCGGCGAGTGCTCGGTGATCCAGGCGTTGTCGTCCATATTCTCCTTTGCCATAGGCTGCTCAACCATCACCACCCCGTGCTCCTTTAGCCAGAAGATATCGTCCAGTGCCTTATCGCGGTCCTTCCATCCCTGGTTGGCATCTAACGCAAGAGGTAAGTCCGTGATTTCCCGTATAGTACGTATCATCTCCCTGTCGTTGTCAAGTCCCACCTTGACCTTGAGTATCTTGAACCTGTCGGCACATTCTCTGGTTTTAACACGCACCACATCCGGCGTATCTATGCCTATGGTGAAGGTGGTGCAAGGAGCCTTTTCCGGATTCAGACCCCAGATTCTGTACCAAGGTGCGCCGAGCAACTTCCCCACAAGGTCGTGCAAGGCTATGTCCACGGCTGCCTTGGCGGCAGTGTCTCCGGGTGAGAGCGAATCCACGTATGCGAGTATGTCATCAAGCTGGAAGGGATCCGAAAAACGGGAGAGGTCCACGCGGGCAAGGAAGCGGCTTACGCTTTCCACGCTCTGGCCGAGGTACTGCGGCATCGATGCTTCACCATATCCGGTAACTCCTTCATAGTCAATCTGCAACTGTATTCCAGGAGTGCTTGTCCTGGAATACGAGGAAACGGTGAAAACGTGTGCGAGCTTGAGCTCATAAGGGCGGAAACTGAGCTTCATACGCCCGGAGCCCAGGCCTTTGGATGCGTTTCCTGATCCGGTCGAGTTCCCTATGCCGAGAGCAGATAGACGGTTCAATCCGCTTCCCACGGCTGTGGCGGCGAGTGTTCCGGCAGCCGCCTTCCTTAGAAAATCCCTTCTGTCCATTATTTGTTACAATATAAAAGCCTTGTTCCCGTCTATGCGGAATGCAATGTCTCGACCGCGGTAGCTGAGGTGATAGATGCGCTGAGGGTCATGCTGGTAGCGGGGCCGCGGGTCTTCGCGTATGAGTTGGTACACGGCCTCTATGTCGCAGGATGACAGACCTTCAAAATCTTGATTTTCAGGCAGTACCAGCTCCAGATGTGTCCATTCTGAGGCATCCGCAAAGCCGCTGTGCACCCCCGGGTGTGAATCTGCATATTCGATGTATGGCTTGATGTCGAATATTGGAGTTCCGTCTGCAAGGTCGGATCCAGCTACGCGTATCACGCCCCTTGACGGGTCTATGTCCAATATGCGTACAGAGCTGAGTCCCAGAGGATTGGGGCGATATGGAGAACGCGTGGCAAACACTCCCATCCTCTCGTTGCCTCCTAGTCGTGGAGGACGGACCGTAAGGTGTCCCTCGGCACTGCCTTCCCTGTTGAGATGGAAACCCCAGATGAGCCACAGGTAGTCGAAACCCTCCATACCCCTGAGGGCATCGGGATGGCTGAACTCCTGTTCCAGCACGATTTCCCCCTCCAGGGCAGATGCCAGACCTGCCTGTCGGGGCAGACCGAACTTGCCCTCGAGCGGACAGCGGAAATATGCCACGGGTTTAATAAACATCAGCACTCAAGTTTCACAATCCCCAATGCTATTCTTCAGCAGCCTTGGTCTGGCTTTCGGTGCCCGGCTCTCCGATTTCAGCCATATAGCTGTCATACAAGGAGTTGAACTCGTCCAGATATTTCTTTGCCAGAGGTTCCGAGGCAGGAGAGTTGAGGGACAGGGGGTCTATCGGACGGCCTTTCTCCCAGATCCTGAAGTCCAGATGAGGTCCGGTCGCGGTACCTGTGGCACCTACGTAACCTATGAGCTGGCCCTGGGACACGCGCGTGCCCACCCTGATACCCTTTGCAAACTTGGAAAGGTGCATATAGGAGCTCTCGTATCCTTGCATGTGCTTGATTCTGATGCGGTTGCCTCCTCCTGAACCGTCCCAGCCGCACAGGGTCACTGTGCCGTCGCCTATGGCATAGACTTCGGTGCCGGTCGGGGCTGCGTAATCCACTGCCGTGTGCGCCTTCACCTTTCCGGTGACAGGGTGTTTGCGGGCGTATGAGAAACGGCTGCTGATACGGTTGTATTTCAGTGGCGCCTTGAGGAACATACGCTTGAGGCTTTTGCCACCCTTGTCCCAATAGGTACGGCTGCCACCCTCTCCCGTGTCGAAGAGCAGGGCTGCCACCTGTTTGCCGTCGTTGCCGTTGAAGAAACTGAAGTGCACGGTGTCGATCGCCACCACCTCGCCTTCGCACACGCTCTGGTCGTAGACTATACGGAAGCGGTCTCCGGGCTGGAGGGTGAAGAAATTGATGCTCCACTGGTAGATGTCCGCCAGGTTCATGATGAGGTTGGGGGTGGCTCCCGCCTCGAGCATATCGTTCCACAGCGAGCTGCGTATGGTAACGTCGGCGAGTTTGCGCTGGTGCTCCACAGGCTTGTCGTAGTTCCACACTGCCAGGGAATCGCTGCACTGGAACACGGTGCTCCTGACCTTGCTCTGTTCATATACCACGTAGCGAAGAGTGCGTGTGCTGTCTGTGCTTTCATAGTACGCGCGTACGGCGTTGCCCGCCTTGATCTTGCGCAGATCTATGACCGAGTCGCAGAGCGTTGTCAAGCGGTATGTGTCGGTTCCGCCAAGCCCGAGCCTGGTCATCAGGGTGGAGAAGGTGTCCCCGCTCTTGATGCTGGTGCTGTCACATTCATAGCGCCCGTAGTAAAAGCCTATTGCCGGCAGTTCTTCCACGGCAGCTTCTTCAGTGGTCTGGGTCTCTCCCTTGCGTCCGCAGGAGCATATTGCCGCGAAAGCAAGCGCAGAGAGAAGAGCAAGATTGGATATTTTCATCAGTATTTTATTTTATGAGATTGCCCAGGATGCTTCTAGTAAGTGTCCTGAGAGCACTTGAAGTGGCGCTGTTGATGGCCCTGCCAGCTATGGCTTTGCCGCTGGTGGTCTTGCTCTTCTTGCCAGTCACTGCATTTGCCGTGGCCGTGCCTACACTCCTGCTGACGCTGGATATGGCTGCCGTGGCAGCAGCCGCGATGACCGCTCCGCCGATTTTGCCCAGGGTGCTGCCTTCCTCCTTTGCCGCCTTGCCCTTGCGCGCTACCTTCTTCTCCACCATCGCCTCCTGCTCCTCGGCTGCTTTCTGCTCATCCTGGAGAAGGAGCTCGAATGCGGACTCACGGTCGATAGGGTTGTCGTACTTCGTGCCTACGGAGCTGGAGTTCCTTATGTCGAGCCTCTGGCCGGCGGTGATGGCGCCGATCTGGCTGAGAGGGAAGAGCACTTTCGCCCTCTGCACCATTGCCGGGGCTCCGTTTTCTTCCAGGAAGCTCACCAGGGCTTCGCCGGTGCCGAGGTTCATTATGGCCTCGTCTGTCTTGAACTCAGGATTGGCTCTGAAGGTCTCCGCGGCGGCGCGCACCGCCTTCTGGTCCTTCGGCGTATAAGCCCTGAGGGCATGCTGTATGCGGTTGCCGAGCTGGCCAAGTATGGATTCAGGTATGTCGGTAGGACTTTGGGTGATGAAGTAAACTCCCACTCCCTTGCTTCGGATGAGCCGAATAACCTGCTCTATCTTGGCCACCAGAGCCGGAGCAGTGTCGGTGAAGAGGGTATGGGCCTCATCGAAGAAGAACACCAGCCTCGGGAGATCCCTGTCGCCGACCTCGTCCAGCCTCTCATAGATCTCGGAGAGGAGCCAAAGCAGGAAGGTGGAGTAGAGCTTCGGATTGAGCATAAGCCTGTCGGCTGCGAGCACGCTCATCACGCCCTTGCCGCCTTCCACGGCGAAGAGGTCCTCAATCTCGAAAGCGGGCTCACCGAAGAACTTTTCGGCGCCCTCGTTCTCCAGCGAGAGCAGGGCCCTTTGGATGGCGCCTACGCTGGCTGCCGACACACTGCCGTAGCTCTTGGCGTATTCGGCAGCATTCTGGGACACGTGTGCGAGCATGGCGCGCAGGTCCTTGAGGTCGAGCAGCAGCAGACCTCTGTCGTCAGCCACCCTGAAGACTATGTCCATTACTCCGGACTGCACCTCGTTCAGTCCCATAAGCCTGCTCAGCAGCTGCGGGCCCATCTCGGAAATGGTGGTGCGCATAGGATGCCCCTGCTCCCCGAAAACGTCGTAGAACCTGACCGGGCAGCCCTCGAAGCGGGGATTCTCAATGCCGAATTCAGCGCAGCGCTTCTCGATGAAGCCACTCATCTTGCCGGCCTGGCTGATGCCGGAGAGGTCGCCCTTCATATCTGCCATAAAGCAAGGCACGCCGGCCTGGCTGAAAGTCTCGGCCAGCACCTGCAGGGAAACGGTCTTGCCCGTGCCGGTGGCCCCGGCTATGAGTCCGTGACGGTTGGCCATGCGGCCCTGAATGCAAATCGGTCCCTGGGGGCCGTGTGCGATGTACAATCCTTTGTTTGAGTCGAACATTTGAAATCTGAATTTGTATAGCTTGCAAACAAAAGTTCCGCATTTGCGAAACACGAATTACAAATATACATTTTTGATTCCAAAAACAGAAATAAATCGCGCTCGGTCAGGGATGCCTAGAGCGCACGGAGCAGAGCCCTGAGGTAGTCTTCCGGGTCAGGGGATTGCCAGAGAGCGCCGAGCACCGCGACACCCCCGAAACCGAGACTGCGGAGCTCTTCGATATGCTCCAGGCTCACGCCCCCGAGCGCATACACCCTGGAGTCAAGCAGTCCCGTTTCCCGCGCCTTTTCCAAATCCTCGCGAGCGAAAGCGTATCCGTAGCCTTCCTTGGAGATGCTATTGTATATAGGGCTGAGAAACAGGTAGTTGCAGCTTTCTTTCCAGGCTTGGATTTCCTCCAATGAGTGGCAGGAACGGGACACTGACACGCCCTCGAGTCCTGGCGGAAGCACGGGGTTGCGGGAGTTGAGCTGCACACCTGCGCAGCCGTAGCGGAGACAGAGTTCGAAATGGTCGTGGAGCACGATGTGTGCCCTGTCCGAAGCGCGCAATGAGTCCAGCAAACGCTCAAGTTCCTCCCGAGAGGCGCCGGGCTTGCGCAGATGCAGCCTCTCCAGACCGGAGTCGAAGAGCCGGCGTATAAGCGCATCCTCGCCCCCGAAGAACTCTGGTCTGGTAATCAGGGCAAGTTTCATCGTCCTGCGGCGTTTACGGTATCGAAGCTCGCATCCCAATCCTTCCACACAGGTTCGCGACCCAGCTCACGCAGGCGCCGCTCTATCTCCACAGCAGTGCGGTCGTCGCTCACGTGGAACTGTTCAAGTGATTGAGGGTAAGTGTAATACCCGCCCGGATCAGTCTTGCTCTCCGCACTCATCGTGGTCACCCCGAGCGTTGCCATATTGTCGCGTATGAACGCGGGTTCGCGGGTGGAGTAGGATATGTCCACGTCGTGGTCGAAGATGCGCATTGCGAAGGTCGCCTGGGCGAGGTGCCTGTCACTGAGGAAGCAGTTGGGCTGGAATCCTCCGTTCTCGGCCGGACGCATACGCGGGAAGTTGACGCTGTACCTGGTGCGCCAGTAGTGCTTCTGGAGGTAGCGCAGGTGGTATGCGAGCATGGTGATGTCGGTGCGCCACTCTTTCTCCAGACCTATGAGCACACCCATACCTATGGAGTGCACGCCGGCCTGTCCCATACGGTCGAAGGCATTGCAGCGCCATTCGAAATTGGCCTTCATCCCGCGCGGGTGGTATATGTTGTAGTGCGCGCGATTATAGGTCTCCTGGAAGCATATTACCCCGTTCATGCCGTGGTGGGTGAGGCTTTCGTACTCCTCAGCCTTCAGCGGCTGCACCTCGATCTTGAGGTTGGAAAAATATTTCTTGGCCCTGTCCAGAGCCTCCGCAAGGTAGTCCACACCTGCCTTTGCAGGGTTCTCGCCCGTCACTATAAGAAGGTTCTCGAAGGGGCCGAGTTTCTTTATTGCCTTATATTCGTCTTCGCACTGCTCAGGGCTGAGTATGACCCTGGCCATAGGGTTGGAAGCATGGAAGCCGCAATATACGCAATGATTTATGCAAGAATTGGTTATATATAGAGGAATAAAGAGCGATATGGTCTTGCCGAAGCGTTCTTCGGTGTATTTGCGTGAAAGCCTTGCCATCTGTTCGAGATAGGGCTCGGCGGCAGGGGAGAGCAGGGCCATGAAGTCCTCCACGTCGCAGCGCTCCTTTGCAAGGGCCCTGCGTACGTCGGAGTCGGTCTTGGCCTCAATCTTGAGGCCGGTCTCCTCCCAGCTTATCTTTGAAAGTTCGTCTGAAAACATCGTATTCTGTTCATTGTTCCCGTTTTCTGCACGGGTCTATACTGTATTCGCGGATTTCCCTTATTGTCGGATGCTCTCCGCAGAGGGCGCAGTCCGGGTTGCGGGTGAGTACTATCTTGCTGAATTCCATCGTTAGGGCGTCGTAAGTGAGCAGGGAATCCGTGAGCAGACTCCCGGCGCCCGTGAGATATTTTATTGCTTCGCTTGCCTGAATGGTGCCGGCAATCCCGGCTACGCTGCCCAGCACGCCTACGCGGGCACAGGTCTCGACTTCCTTTCCCTCCGGAGGTTCAGGGAAAATGCAGCGATAGCAGGCACTCCCAGGAATATGTGTCATCACCTGGCCTCTGAAGCGCACGATTCCGCCGAAGCAGAAGGCTTTCCCGAGCAGGGTGCAGGCATCGTTGATCAGGTACTTCGAAGCGAAGCCGTCTGTGCAGTCCAGCACAAAATCGTAGCCTGAAATCACTTCCTCCACCTTGTTCTCGTTGATGAAGAAGGGGTAGGTCTCCAGTTTCAGCTCAGGGTTGAGTGCGGAGAGTTTCTCCGCTGCGGAATCCACCTTCCTTTTCCATACGTCTGAACTGTTGTGGAGTATCTGCCTCTGAAGATTGGAAAGGCTTACGCGGTCCCCGTCGGCTATGCCTATGGTCCCCACGCCTGCGGCAGCAAGGTAGAGGGCGGCAGGGGACCCCAGTCCTCCGGCGCCTATGATCAGCACCTTGCTGCGGAGCAGTTTCTCCTGCCCCTGTTCGCCTATCTCTTCCAGGAGAATGTGACGGCTGTATCTCTGTAACTGCTTGTCAGTCATATTACAAGTTGAGGAAAGCAGTGAGCGGGCTGGAAGCGTCAGCCTCCAGGGATTCGGACACTGCACCCAGACCTGCTTCGTATGCAGTGCGTCCGGCTTCAACCGCCTGCCTGAAGGCTACGGCCATTGCTACAGGGTCGCCTGCCACTGCAATTGCGGTGTTTACAAGGCAGGCGTCGGCCCCGAGTTCCATCGCCTCGGCGGCGTGGCTTGGGGCGCCGATTCCGGCATCCACAACCACGGGAACGGTGGCTTGCTCTATTATGATTTGCAGGAAGTCACGGGTGCGCAGACCCTTGTTCGTGCCTATGGGAGCTCCGAGCGGCATCACTGTGGCGGCTCCGGCCTCTTCCAGGTGCTTGCAAAGGGTAGGGTCGGCCTGGCAGTAAGGGAGCACCACGAAACCCAGCTTCACGAGCTGTTCGGTGGCTTTGAGGGTCTCCACTGAATCCGGAAGCAGGTAGCGCGGGTCAGGATGTATCTCCAGCTTCAGCCAGTTGGTGCCGAAGGCTTCCCTGGCCATCTGGGCAGCGAATACGGCCTCTTCGGCGTTGCGCACGCCTGAGGTATTGGGAAGCAACTGAAGTCCAGGGCGTACCACGTGCCTGAGCATATCGTCCTCGCTGTTTCCCAGTTCCACCCTCTTCATCGCTATGGTCACCATCTCCGTACCGGAAGCCCCGATAGCCTGCGACATCTTCTCGTTCGAATCGAATTTGCCGGTGCCGAGGAACAGCCTTGAACTGAACTCCTTTCCGGCAATAATAAGTTTGCTCATATTCTAAAATTTGTTTAACTTCTTGATAATAAGTTGAGTCTGTGCGGCCGGATCATCGGCGCCCAGTATGGTCCCGCTGAGCGCAATCCCGTCCAGTCCCGTCTCCATCAGCGCCTCTATGTCTTCCGGGGTGATGCCTCCAATGCCAACGACAGGTATGTTCACTCCGTGCTCGCGCATCCCCGAGACTATGTTCCTGTAGCCTTCCAGCCCCAGTACCGGGGAGAGATTCTTCTTTGTGGTGGTGAAACGGAAAGGCCCGCATCCGATGTAATCCGCTCCCTGGCGGTGGAGGCGCAGTACATCCTCCAGTGTGTTCGCAGTGCCGCCGATGATACGTTCCGGGCCAAGAATTGCCCTGGCCTTGTCAACGGGAAGGTCGTTCTTCCCCAGGTGTACGCCGTCCGCCCCGCAGCGCTCCACCAGCTCCACGTGGTCATCGAGCAGGAAAACGGCATCGTGACTCCTGCACAGGGGAGCCACTTGATCCGCGCAGGCGATGATTTCCTCCGCCGATGCGTCCTTCATGCGCAACTGCACCCAACGGCATCCGCCTTCAAGCGCCAGGCGTATTCCGTCGAGGTAAGTGAAGCGATCGTTGAAGTGGGAGATGAACTGCAACTGTTTCATGTGTGCTCCATTACTGATTGTACTATCCTCCGAATGCTGCCCGGATTATGGTAAGCGAAGCACCGTCGCTGAGTTCGAATGAGTCCCAGCTTCCGCGCGCTACAAGTTTGTTGTCCACTGCCACCGCTACTCCCTTTTCCGGGAGCGCGAGCTCGGCCGCCAACTGGGAAAGTGTTGAGGCGGAGGTACTTAGCGGCTTGTTGTTGACCAGTATTTCCATTATCTGTATTTGTAAAAATGGTCCACCGGGCCGAATCCGTGACCTATCTCGTACTCGGATCCGGCTATGATGGCGTTGTTGATGTAGTCTTTGGCTGCTGCCGCCGCTTCCGGCAATTCAAGCCCCTTTGCGAGCATAGCTGCAAAAGCAGATGACAGGGTGCAACCGGTGCCGTGGGTGTTCTTCGTGTAGAGTCGGCGGGATTCCAGCTCATGAAGCTGTCCCTTCTCTGCGTCATAGAAAATGTCCACGAGCCTGTCCTCTCTGAGGTGGCCGGCCTTCAGCATCACGCTCGCACCGCACTTGTCCGCAAGCCTCCGGGCGGCATCAGGCAATTCCTTCTGGCTCTCGAGCCTTACCCCGCCCAGAAGGATTTCAGCCTCAGGTATGTTGGGGGTGATGACCCTCGCCTTGGGCAGAAGGACTGAGATCAGGGATGCAATGGCGCTCTCCTCTATGAGCCTGTGGCCTGAGGTTGACACCATCACGGGGTCGAGCACCACGTTGCGTATCTTGTACTTGTCCAGCATATCCGCTACGCACTGCACAACTTCCGAGCTGTGCAGCATACCTATCTTTATGGCGTCGGCTCCGATGTCGCCGAGTACGGCATCAATCTGACCTTCGATTATTTCCAGGGGAACTGCGTGGACTGCGCTGACTCCCAGCGTGTTCTGTACCGTGATGGCCGTGATTGCGCTGGCCGCGTAGCAGCCGCAGGCGGAAATGGCTTTGATGTCCGCCTGGATGCCGGCGCCTCCTCCCGAGTCGCTGCCGGCTATGGTGAGAACTCTGTTGTAATGCTTCATTGTCTAATATGCCTGGTTCCAGAATATCCATTCGAGACGGGCGGCGCGCACGAAAGCTTCGAGCATAAGTGTCTGCTTCTCAGGGCTTTGAGCTGCCGCTAATTCGTCTGCAAGAAGTATGCTGTTCTCCACTCCCTCATCCATCAGCGGCGAGGAGTAGCAACTGATCCAGTCGTGGTAAGGGTTGCTTTCGCCGCCC
>SFJB01000174.1 GCA_004555145.1 Bacteroidales bacterium
GTGTTTGATGACCAGACCGACAGCGAGGTCATCGAGTCCCTTCTGGAGCAGCTTGCCCAGCAGGGTTTCACCCCCGCTGAAGCCGACACAGCCGACCAGGACGCGCCTGTGAGGCTGACCATCTCCGTCCCGCTGGACAAAGTGAACTGTGGCAATCTTACCCGGCTTCTGGAAGCCAAAGGCAGTCTCATCCGCAAAGCCCTGGACGTAAACGAACTGCCCATTGAGATCGGTGAGGACAAGGTTTCCTTTCCCTGGTTCTCCGGACTGCCGGACTCAGAAGAATGTGAAGCCTATTCCCATTTCATCTGCGCGCTCTGCGAGATGAGCGTCACACAGAAACGGATCACCGCCACAGAAAAACCGGTGGACAACGAGAAGTACGCTTTCCGTTGCTTCCTCCTCCGCCTGGGTTTCATCGGAAGCAACTACAAAACTCAGCGGAAAATTCTGCTCCGCAACCTGACCGGCTCGAGCGCCTTCAGGTCCGGCACTAAGAAGGAGGTGGCGGATGATGCGGTTTCCGAGTAAGGCTATTGTCGAAGTACTCCGACGCCAATATCCGGTTGGCACCCGGGTGGAACTGGTGCGGATGGACGATCCGCAGGCCCCTCCCATCGGTACAAAGGGCACCGTTAAAGGCGTCGATGACATTGGCAGCATCATGGTTGCCTGGGACAACGGATGCGGCTTGAGCGTGGCCTATGGCGCTGATGTTTGCAGAAAGGTCGGTGACGCAGATGCCCAATGATATTCTGGAAGATCTGTTCTACGGCAAAATCAACCCCTGGGAAGACTGCCCCGGAAACATAGAGGAATTCCACGGCCTGAACCAGAAAATGAGTCAGCTCAGCGCTATCCTTGAGGAGCGGCTAGACAAGGAAACCCGATCCTTACTCGATCAGTACCTCTCCAACCGCGCCGATATGGAGACCCTGCTTTCCTGCGACAGCTTCAAGACGGGGTTCCGACTCGGTATTCGGATCATGATGGCGGTGTACAAAGAGCCGTAATATTTACAGTTTTCCGTCGGATAGTTTGGTACATATATGGCTTCAAATTGACTTGCTATTATGCGGATTCAGAGCGAATATGTGTACACCGAAAGGGAAAACAACGAAAAACGGAGGAACTCACCATGAAAAAAATCAACGCTTTCGAGAACGCAATTGCCAACCAGGTCAAGGACATCCGCACTGAGGGCATCAATCCTACCGCCTTCTGGGCTTACCGCCGCAGCGAGGACGCTGGAAACGACCTCATCGACTTCTCCGAGGTCATTTGGGATGAGGACATCGACCCCATCGCCGAGACCTTCCGGGAGAACGACATCACAGAGTTCACCATCAGCAGCACCTTCTCCGGGCTGATTCCCACCCTGGCGGCATTCGAGAGGCATGGCTTCAAGATGGCAGGCATCACCGAGGTCAACGCTACCTACACCGACTGGCAGACAGGCAAGAGGGCCAGAATTCCTGCTATCCGCATGGTTCGAGGTTGATTATCTTCCCCAGCACAGCAAGGGAGCCGGATGGCTCTTTTGCTCGTATACCGCTGTAATTCCCACAGTATACGGCCAGTATCTTTGTGTACATTATGCCTCCGAAATGACTTGCTATTTCGCCCTGGTAGAGCGAATATGTGTACACCGCAAGGGACACATCAACTTTAGGAGGAACCACCATGAAAGTATCCGAAATGAACGCCCGCCAGAAGAAAGCCTTTTACAACATCAAGTACGCCGCCTACTGGCACATCGGCGGCCTTGAGAACGCCCTCATGGACAATGCCGAGGACAGCGACGAGTACCGCGCAGCCAAGGCCGAGCTTGCCGATCACGACGGCCTGGTTGCCACGATCTACGAAATGGCCACCACCGAGATCTACCAAGAGGGAGCCTGCTGCTTCAACAGCACAGCCGCCAGCTACCTCAAGGACATCCGCTTCTGCGGAAAGGCCTGGCTCATGGAGCGGGTTGAGGCCAGGGTTCGCAAAGAAGGCTACTAAGCCACACCCGACCCACAGGGATGGAGCCGCGAGGCTCTGTTCCTCGTTATACGGAAGTCGCTTCGGCGGCTATTTTTTATGCTCATTTTCAGGAGGTGACCCCATGCGCAAGCTGAAGAAATACAGGCCGACCCCTTTCATGGCAGAGGGGT
>SFJB01000175.1 GCA_004555145.1 Bacteroidales bacterium
ACCTCGTCGGCACAGTTATGGGATATGACTCCTCCCTGAATCACAAAATCGTGTGTTTCATCAACCTCCATGTTGAACACATCAGCCTTGCCTGCATAAGAAACGCTCTTAACCTTCATTGCGCAGCCTCCTTCTCCTGAAGGCAGCTCTGCAATTCTGGCCGCAGAAGTGATTGCCTTTATGGCTCACATTCTTTGTCTGATACTCTTTCCCGCAGAATGAGCAGGTGTACGTCAGCAGAGGTGCATTGTCCCAGTATTCTCTTGCGTGTTGAGAGTGCCACTGTGCACCTTCTTCGCTTCCATGCCACTCGGCCGCCTTCGGAATCGCGTTCATAATGTCCTGTCTGCTTTTCTCAACTCGCTCCGGCCTTCTCATATGTTCGCTAAGGTGATCCGAGCTTTTCATCAGCATAAGGTTGCTTATCTGGTTATTGCTCCTGTCTCCGTCTTCGTGATGCACATGGTATCCTTCCGGGATTTCTCCGTTGTGAAACTCCCATACAGCCCTGTGCAGCCTCTTCCCTTTGTGCTGAAAGTAGTTTCCGCAAAGGTAGAAAGATTCTCCGTTAAACTTCTGTACTGTGTTGCTTATTACTTGTACTTCCATAAGTTTTCACCTCCGTACCTGCCGACAGATCCACGGCTCTGATCCAGGAGCCGTCCGGAAGCATGAATCTGTGGTCATCGGTACAATAAATTTTTGTGCCATCGTCCATTTCAATGGCATATATGTCAGCATTCCTTCTGGTAAGCCGTACATCGTGGTATCTGTGCAGCTGACCGTCCGATGAATACACTTTCCCTCCTGTTCCAACTAAGCTCTCAAGTGGTTTATATCCATCACTTGTAAGAACTTGTGTGTCACCCACAAGGCAGTGGTCCTCGCCGTCGATCCTCCGGCCTGTGCTCGTCGTACTGGAGCAGCGGGATCGTCCGGATGAACGCCCTGCAGTTTTTGAAAACGTACATCATGGGGAATCCGTTCTCGTCGAAGGCCAGCCTGTAGTGCACCTGCATCCACCCTGGGAGCCGCTTGTTGTCGCCCGGTGAGAAGAATACCTGATTCTTCGCCGCCCGCTCCGCGAGGCTCTCGCCGGTCTCCGCGTCCCAGATCGCCGGATCTGCAATGCCCTGAATCCTTTTGCCCCGGAGCCAGCGGTGCTCCGTCTCGATCCTGTGGATCTCGGAGAACACCTTGTCCGGCGTCCACTTGACGCCCTCATTTGGCGTTTTGGTGCAGCCGTACAGCTCCAGAATGCGGTAGATGACGCCGTCGTAGTCCACAGCCCACCAGCCGCAGGAGAAGGGCTTGTTGTAGCCCCAGTCGAATGATCTGTAGATCTTCCAGCCCTCCGGGATCTCGAATGGCTCGATGACGTGTGTCCATTGCCTGTCCTGGTAGTGCTCCGGCAGATCCACGAAATCCTCGAAAAACTGCCCCTCGAATATATCCCAGGAGCCATACAGCCACGCATCGCGCAATTTCGGCGGCAGGGCCTCCAGCTCTGCTTTATACTCCGGCTGCATCTCCATCAGCACATGATTGTCTGTGACGAGCGCCTGGGTAAATGAGTAGTTCTCCGGTATCTCTGCATCCTCATATTTGCGCTCAATGAAGAGCCGCTTGATGTAGTTATGGGAGACACCGCCAGGGTTGCAGGTGTAGTAGGTTCGCTTCGGCAGGCCGTTCGGCTGGCGGACAGCCAGGTTGATCTTCTTGATCCACGACTCCTGAAGCTGCGTGGCCTCGTCGAAGAAGATGACGTCATACTCTGCGCCCTGATACTGGTCGAGATCCGCGTCATTGTTGCAGTAACCGAACCAGATGGTAGATCCGTTGCAGAATGTGAAAACCTTGTCCGTTTTGTTGTACCTTGCCACCTCTGGCGGTATCATCTGCTGGAGAGGTACGATGTGGTTGTTGGTCAGCTCCCTGTAGGTTTTCCGGACGATCAGTATCTTGATCCCCGGCCATCTTAGGCACAGCAGAAGAGCTTTGACTCTAACGGCCCAGCTCTTACCGCCTCCTCTTGCTCCACCATAGGCAACGTGCCGGTGCTGGTCTGCGAGGAACAGCTTCTGCTTCTCATTCGGCTCCGGGATGTCGATCCTCACTTCGCCCATGCGTCATCGCCTCCCGCAATGCTGACAACGATCTTACGATCCTTGTCATCATCATCTTTCTCGGCCTGTCTCTGTAGGTTCCTGATCCTGGCCTCCTGCTCCCGCATATCTGCATCAGACCGGATCATCTGGACGTCCTTCAGATCCTTCAGAGCGCCCGTGATCTGCCGGAGCGCCTGTTTATCCATGAAAAGCTCTGCCATGTTGAGGTCATCCACAGCGTCCTCGATCTTGCAGAGCAGCTTGTCAGCTACGCCCTGCAAACGAGCTGCTCTGTTCGCCTGTGCGTTGCTGATGGCATTTAAGGTTTTCGTTACTGTTTTGTTCTCATGCTGTTCTCTCTGTTCGATCCATCCCTCAGCCTTGGATCTGTTACAGATTGTCTGTAGACCAACCCCATACTTCTGGGCCAGCTTGCGGTAACTGGTGTCTGTCGTGATATATTCCGTTTTGATCTTCTTCCAGTCAGCCGCCATAAGCCTCCCTCCTCGCTTGATACTCCGATTGTAACCCGAGTATATGTTTGAAATAAATCCCCCCCTACGTCGGTCTAATGCCTGCTTCCTGTATTCCGATTCTGAGAATCGGAATATCAGCCGCAGACATATCCCTCCTCTTCCGATCAAAGCAGGCTTTGATCGGTTCTTTTTCCCTTATTCGCGTGGGCCCCATTTTCACCCGGTCCCTCCTCTTCCGATCAAAGCAGGCTTTGATCGGTTTTTTTTATCGTCACACACTTCGCACAAAAGGCCCCCTTGTGAAAGGGGGCTGTCAGCGAAGCTGACTGGGGGATTCCAACTCCTGTCT
>SFJB01000048.1 GCA_004555145.1 Bacteroidales bacterium
GACAGAGGGAGATAATCTTTTCAATTCTTCTCGGAGGCGGAGAAATACTTCCACTGGAAGAGAAGCAGGTAGAAAGCTCCGCAAGTCACGCAGGAATCGGCGAAATTGAATACAGGACTGAAGAAAATGACCTGCTCCCCCTTGGTAATCAGAGGGAAGTAGAACATATCCACAACCTTGCCGAACATAAAAGGAGCATAGTCCCATATGAGTCCGTAGAACAGGCAGTCAATCACATTGCCTATGGCTCCTGCAGTGATCAAAGTAAGCCCAACCAGCACTCCCTTGGGTGTTTCGGGCTTTTTTGCGAGCTTTGAAATCCACCAGATAAGCAGGCCGCTCAGCACGATGCGGAAAATCGATAGCAGGAGTTTGCCCAAGTTGCCGCCAAAAGACATACCGAAGGCCATACCCTTGTTCTCGACGAAGCACAGTCTGCACCAGTCGCCTATAAGATAGATCTGTTCCCCAAGCTCCATATTGGTCTTGACCAGGACCTTTATGACCTGGTCAATAACCACCAGAGCAACGCCGAGCAGGATGAGCCCGGCTCCTTTTGTCATCTTCATCGCCTAGTTCTTTCCGGACTTGGCGAGCATCTCCTTTGCCTCTACGGTAAGGGTTGCGTGAGGTACGAGCCTCAGCCTCTCCTTAGGTATGAGTTTTCCGGTGACGCGGCATACGCCGTAGGTCTTATTCTCAATACGCGCGAGGGCAGCTTCCAGGTTCTTGATGAACTTGTACTGCCTCTGTGCCATCTGGCTCGCCTCTTCCTTCGAGAGCTGATTGGCTCCGTCATCCTCCACGGTCTTGAACGAAGGGGATGTGTCCTCTATGTCGTTGGTTCCGTTGTGAAGTATGACTTCACGCAGGGTATTGTACTCAGCCTTTGCCTGAGCAAGTTTTTCCTCAATGATGGCCTTGAATTCGGCCAGTTCCGCATCCGAATAACGTGTCTTGACGTTGATTGGCGTGCCTTTGTTGGTATCTTCTGCCATAGGTGAAAGTATTAGGAATTATTCCTGCTTACAGAGATTCTGACGGAGGAATCGCCCCACTCCAGCTCGGAAGCGTCTTCAGTGGCTTCGTCGAGTCTGCGGAGTTTCAGCGAAAGCGAGAGAGTCTGGGAAGCGACATAATCCGAATATTCGGAAAGCGCGTCACTTATCTCATCATAATTTGCCCCGTCAGCATAAATAACGGTATCAATCCTGTCGGTAACTTCGAAACCGCGCTCCTTGCGCAGGCTCTGGACAGGATGAATGAGCTCGCGGGCCACACCTTCCCTCTTGAGTTCAGGGGTCTGAACTATGTCCAAAGCAAGGGTAAGGGTGCCCTCGGTGGCGACAAGCCAGCCCGGCATATCTTCGGAGCTGATCTCATAGTCACCCTTATTAAGTATGACCTCTCCTCCCGGGAGAGCCCATTTGTATTCGTTTTCAGAACGCTCTATCGCTGCAATATCCTCCTGGCTGAGAGTAGAGAAAGCCGCAGCGATCTCCTTCATTCTCTTGCCGTAGATCTTGCCGAGAGTCTTGAAATTCGGTTTGATCTTTTTCGTAATGATGCCTGTGGTGTCGTGGAGGAATTCTATCTCCTTCACATTCACTTCGGTGAGGAGTATGTCCTGAACCCTCACGATGTGCTCCTTCACCTGCTCGTCCATCACCGGCACAAGCAGTCTGGCAAGAGGCTTGCGAACATTGATACCCACCTTCTTTCGCAGTGCGAGTACCATTGAGGAAGCCTTCTGGGCAAATGCCATGCTCTCCTCCAGACCCTCGTCCACGAGAGTCATGTCGCACTCAGGCATCTTTTCGAAATGCACCGACCTTCCTCCCGGCACGAGATCGAGCCAAAGCCTCTCCATAAAGAAAGGAGCAATAGGCGCGGAAAGCAGAGCCACGCTCACGAGAGCTTCATACAGGGTCTGGTAGGCGGAGAGCTTGTCCTCGCTCATACCTGAGCCCCAGAGGCGTTTCTTGTTGAGACGTATGTACCAGTTGCTGAGGTCGTCGCAGACGAAATCCTGGACAAGACGGCCGGCGCCGGTGATGTCGTAGTCCTCGTAGCAAGCTTCTACGTTCTTGCGCAGGGTATTCAGACGGCTTACTATCCACCTGTCGAAAAGTGGCCTGTGCTCGTAAGGCACAGCCTCGGAGGCGGGATCGAAACCGTCTATATTTGCGTAAAGTGCGAAGACGGAGTAGGAGTTGTATAGGGTACCGAAGAACTTGCGGCGCACCTCCTCCACTCCGGCCTGGTCGAACTTGAGGTTATCCCACGGCTGGGCGTTGGTAAGCATATACCAGCGAAGGGCGTCAGGACCGTATGTGTCGAGAGCCTTGAACGGATCCACGGCGTTGCCGAGGCGCTTGCTCATCTTTTCTCCCTTCTTGTCGAGCACCAGTCCGTTGGAGATGACCCTCTTGAACGCAGGGGTTCCGCTGACCATAGTATGTATCGCGTGCAAGGTGTAGAACCAGCCTCTGGTCTGGTCCACTCCCTCGGCGATAAAGTCCGCAGTACTGCCGAAATCGGCACTGTCCCTGCCTCTGAGCCCTGTCTGTGCATAAGGCATAGAACCGGAGTCGAACCACACGTCTATGAGGTCAGTCTCCCTGGTCATCTTGCGCCCGCTCGGGCTCACAAGGAAGATATTGTCCACGTACGGACGGTGGAGGTCTATTCTGTCGTAATTCTCCTTGCTCATATCATCCGGGTTGAAGCCCTTGTCCCTGAGAGGATTGGACTCCATAAATCCGGCTTCTACAGCTTTGTCGATCTCATTGTAGAGCTCCCGCACCGAACCTATGCAGATTTCTTCCCTGCCGTCATCGCTGCGCCATATAGGGAGAGGTGTTCCCCAATAGCGACTGCGGCTGAGGTTCCAGTCCTGGATGTTTTCCAGCCACTTGCCGAATCTTCCGCTGCCGGTGGATTCAGGCTTCCATTCTATGCTGTCGTTGAGCTCCATCATCTTCTCGCGCACTGCGGTGGTGCGTATAAACCAGCTGTTGAGCGGGTAGTAGAGCACCGGTTTGTCGGTACGCCAGCAGTGAGGATAGCTGTGCACGTGCTTTTCGATACGGAACACCTTGCCTGTGGTCTTCATCATCACGCAGAGATCCACGTCAAGCGTAGCTGCATCGGCCGGGAGGCTGTCGTCGTATGCGTTCTTCACATACCTGCCGGCCCACTGGGCATAATCCGGGCTAACCCTATCCTTCACGTACTCCGGATCCAGGTCCTCGATGCGGTAGAACCTGCCCTGAGGGTCCACCTGGGCCTGAGGATCGCCGTTGATGTCTTTCACAAGCAGACCCGGCACCCCTGCTGCCTTGGCAACCTTGGCATCATCGGCACCGAAGGTCGGCGCTATATGCACGATGCCCGTTCCTTCTTCGGTGGACACGTAATCCCCGGCAATCACCCTGAATGCGCCCTCGTCCGGACGGAACCAGGGGATGAGCTGCTCGTAGCGCATTCCCACGAGTTCGCTGCCCTTCATTACCCCCGGAAGCACTTCGAATGCTGTTTTCCCGTTGAATAGCGTATCCACGAGATCCCGGGCCACGATGTAGGTGGCAGGCGCTCCGGTGTATGGATTGGAGGACTTTACCTTCACGTAGTCGATGTTCGGTCCCACGCAAAGCGCCGTATTGGACGGCAGAGTCCACGGGGTGGTGGTCCAGGCGAGGAAGTACAGGTCCTCCTCCCCTATCACCTTGAACTGGGCGGTGCAGGTTGTGTCCTTAACATCTCGGTAACAGCCCGGCTGGTTGAGCTCGTGGCTGCTGAGGCCTGTGCCCGCGGCCGGGGAATACGGCTGTATGGACTTGCCTTTGTAGAGAAGTCCCTTGCCGTAGATCTCCTTGAGGAGCCACCACAGGGTCTCTATATAGCGGTTGTCGTAGGTAATGTACGGATCGTCCATATCAACCCAGTAACCTATGCGTTCGGTAAGACTTCGCCATTCGGCGGTGTACTTCATTACCTCCTCGCGGCAGGTGCGGTTATACTCCTCTACGCTGATCTTCTTTCCTATATCCTCTTTGGTGATGCCGAGTTTCTTCTCCACACCCAGCTCCACAGGAAGTCCGTGGGTGTCCCATCCGGCCCTGCGGCGCACTTTGTAGCCGGACTGGGTCTTATAGCGGCATACCGCGTCCTTGATGGACCTGGCCATCACGTGGTGGATTCCAGGCATACCGTTGGCGGAAGGCGGGCCTTCGAAGAATATGAACTCGGGCGCGCCCTCCCTCAGCTTTAGGGAAGTCTCAAACGCCGATGTTTCCTTCCATCTCTTCAGCACCCCGTCAGCCAACGAGACGAGATCTAGTCCGCCATACTCTTTGAATATCATACTTTTTTATCTATTTTTGCGTTCAGTATACTTTTTCTTAATCTGCAAATTTAAGAAATTATACTTATTTATACAATTCAAGCTTATGGCAATAGTAGATATTGTACTCCTCTTATGCTTCATCCCGGCCATCGTGTCAGGCATCACCAAAGGTTTTGTCAGGCAGGTAGTCGAGATTGCGGCCATTCTTCTGGGTGCCTGGGTGGCATTCCACTACTCCTCCCTGGCAAGCATATGGCTGGCACAATACATAGAGGCGGAAAAAATCGTGCTGCACGTAATCTGCTTTGTGGTAATCCTGCTGTTCGTGGCCGGCCTGCTCACCCTGCTCGGGCGTCTGCTCACCAAGGTGCTGAATATGGTGTCGCTGGGCTGGGTCAACGGTCTTCTCGGACTGGTGTTCGGCATCATCAAGGTGGCGATAATACTAGGCCTGCTGGTGCTGGCGTTCGAGGCCCTGAATTCGGCCCTCAATATCCTGGACGCCGATCAGCTGGAGAACGCTGTGGTCTACGGGAAGCTGCGGGAGCTCGGAGGGGACATTTTCCCTAAGCTGAAAGAATTAATCACCGGAATCGATGGCTAGGATATTGTTGATAGAGACCTCCACTGCCCTGTGTTCGGCAGCGCTGGCGGCCGATGGAAAAATCGCAGCATACAGGGAGAGCTCCGAGCCCCGGGCTCACGCCTCCAAGGCCGCGGTGTTTGTCAAGGAAATACTCGATGAGCAAGGCATTACAGTCAAAGACTGCGATGCCGTGTGCGTATGCGCCGGTCCGGGATCATACACCGGACTCAGAGTGGGCGTATCCACGGCGAAGGGTCTGTGTTTTGGAGCGGGCATACCGCTTCTCAGCGTCACCGGCACCGATGTGCTGGCAGCAGCGGCAATCAGGGACAACTTGCTTCCTCCTGGCTGCAAATACATCATTCCCATGATTGACGCGCGCAGGATGGAGGTATATTCGGCAGTTTACGACAACAAAGCTCAGAGGTTGAGCGAAATCAGCCCTGTCATCGTGGACGGGAACAGCTATGCCGGGTGGCTGGAGCAGGGGCCGGTGCTGTTCATTGGCGATGGAGCGGAAAAGTGCCGGGACATTTTGGGATCGGAGAACGCATTCTTCGAGCAGCGCTGTCCTGACGCTAAGGCAATGCTGGGACCGGCGACAGCCGCGTTCGAGCGGGGCGAATGGCAGGACTGCGCCTATTTCGAGCCTTTCTACCTGAAGCAGTTTATGGCAACGGAAAGCAAAAAAAAGATGTTCTGATATGGAATTTTTGATTGTATTGGTATTCATGGCAATACCGGTGATAGCGATGTTCAAGGGCAAGAAGAAGGTTGATGTCAAGTTTCAGCCCCTCACACGCGAGATACTCGATATGGAGCCGGAACAGGAAAGCATTCTGGAGGAGGGCGGAAGCACTCTGCACAATGGAAAAAAGCCTGCAGAAGCCAAGCCGTCAGCCAAAAGGGAGCCCGTTGCCATGCCGGTTCAGTCCCCGCTTACGGTAGAAGACGAGCCTCAAGGGACCGGGTTGAAGCTCACTGACGAAGAGAAAAGGAAAATGATTATATATTCCGAAATACTTAAGCCCAAATACGAGGAATAATCCGAAATTTTCGTATCTTTGCAAAAGACACAAGGGTTCTGCCTGCCGGCAGGACTCCTTTTTAATTGCTTTATTATGAATCAAGTTCATTTAATGAGTCAGGAAGGCCTTGACAAGATAAAGAAAGAGCTTGCTGAAGCTCTGGCTCAAAGGCCCGTCATTTCCGCTGCCATAGCGGAAGCCAGGGAGAAGGGCGACCTCTCCGAAAATGCAGAATATGAATCCGCCCGCGAAGCTCAGGGTCTGCTTGAGATGAAGATTGCCAATCTCCAGAATATGATTGTCAATGCCAAGGTTCTGGACAACTCCCAGCTGGGCACTGACAAGGTTCAGATGCTCAACAGGGTCAAGGTGGAGAATCTGAACAACGGAAGGATTATGGAATTCACCATAGTAGGAGAAAGCGAGGCAGACTTCTCCAAGGGAAAGCTCGCCTCCACCACTCCTATTGCCAAAGCCCTGCTCGGCCACGGTACCGGGGAGACAGTCGAGGCTAATGCCCCATCCGGAATAATTAAATTCAAAATCCTTGAAATTTCCATTTAATGGCAACAATCTTCACCAAAATTGCCAAGGGTGAAATTCCATCCTGGAAAGTCGCAGAAGACGAAAACTACTACGCCTTCCTCGACATCAGCCCGCTTGCCCTCGGCCATACCCTCGTCATTCCAAAGCATACGGAAGACGACTATATCTTCAATTTGGATTCTGACACCTACGAAGGACTCTGGGCCTTTGCCCGCAAAGTTGCCGTAGCCCTCAAGCAGGCAGTTCCGTGCAAGAGGGTGGGAGTTGCCGTGCTTGGAATGGAAGTTCCTCACACCCATATCCACCTCATCCCTCTCCAGAGCGAGGCAGATATGGACTTCCGCAAACAGCGTCCGGAATTCACCAAAGAACAAATGGCACAGACTGCTGCCACAATATTATCAGCTTATGAAAATCAATAAATCCGCTTTGATTCTGCTCGCTTCGCTTGCGATTGCAGCCTGCTCCCAGAGTGCAGGCATCTCCGGAAAGATCGAAGGTGCCGCTGAGAAGGACATCGTACTCAAGCAGCTCGAGGTGAACAAGTTTTCCGTGCTTGACACAATCAGGACTGCAAGCGATGGCTCATTCAGGTATAAGGTCAACGTAAGGAAGGGAGAACCCGAGTTCGTATACGTATTTTATGGGGATACCCGCATTGCGGCCCTGCTTCTCGAGAAGGGAGAGCATGCATCTGTGATAGCCGACACCCTCGGCAACTACAGCGTGGAAGGCTCCGAAGGTTCCGCCAAACTCGCCGAGGTCGACAAGGAATACGTAGACTTCATAAAGAATATGGACGCTGCTGTAGGAGACGGCCCGGCTATGGCAAAGACCTACCTCCAGCACTATCGACACAGTCTCAAGTATGTTGTGGGGAATCCTTTCTCTCTGACAGTGATTCCTGTGCTGTATGAACAGCTCGGCCCTGACACTCCCGTATTCAACCAGCCGTCTGACGCCTTTATATTCAGATCTGCGGCAGATTCGCTGAAAAAGGCTTATCCGGATTCCCGCTACGTGAAAGCTCTCGAGAAGGAAGCCGCCCGCAGGATGAGGATGCTGGAACTTGACGGACGGCTCCGCAATGCTACAGAGATATCTTACCCCGACATCAAACTCCCTGACATCAACGGAGAGATGAAGGCACTCAGCTCAGTAGATGCAAAGGCCGTCCTTGTGCATTTCTGGGACGTCGCAGATGTGGCACAGAAGATGATGAACCTGGATTCGCTGCTTCCTCTGTACGAAAAGTACCACGGTCGCGGCCTTGAGATCTATTCGATTTGCGTGAGCACCGACAAAGCCCTATGGGGTTCAGTTGTAAGCGCGCAGAAACTTCCGTGGATCAATGTGAACGACGGTCTGGGCTGCGTTTCTCCTGTCACCCTGTACAACGTCAGCAGCCTTCCGAATTCCTTCCTCATCGTGGACGGAGAGCTCTACTCCGAGTCAGTGAGTGGAGAGAACGGACTCAGAAAGGTACTCGACAAGGTGCTGAAATAATAATCCTAAATCAAGGAAGAGATTATCTCCCTGGCTGCGCTGCGGTCCAGGGAGAGTTGTTTTTTCAGCTCTTCCACCCCATTCATTGCGCGCATATCGCGGATTCGTGCAATGAACCTGAGCCTCAGCTCGAGACCGTAGATGCTTTCATCAAAGTCGAAGATGTTGGTCTCTATAACATCTCCCACATTGGTCATTCCATAGTATTGTCTGTCCAGAACTGAGACTTCCGTAACGTAAACTCCTCTTCCCGGCACCAGTTTCAGGGGATTGGAGCACACAGTATTGGCAGTAGGGAAGCCTATGGTCCTGCCCAGCTGCTTTCCGCTTACTACTACTCCGGAGAGCGAATACCTCTCTCCGAGCATCCTATTTGCCTCGCCTATCTCCCCTGAGGCTACCAGTTCCCGGATCTTGGTTGAACTCACAGTGCTGCCGTCAGGCAGGCTGAAAGGAGGAACCATCATTGCCTCGAGTCCCAGTTCCCCGCACAAGTCCTGCAATTGCCTGGCATTGAGTCTGTCACAACCCAGCCTGTTGTCGTAACCCAGAATGAGACAACTTACCCCATAACGCTTCACGAGCAGTTCGGAGATGTATTCACGGGCGCTCATTGAGGCGAATTGTTTGGTGAACGGGATGGTAACGACCCTGTCCACGCCTGCAGATTCAAGCAGGAGGCGCTTTTCTTCAGGGGTAGTGAGGAATCTCAACCTCCCTGCATCCTGTTGAAGTACTGTCCTGGGGTGCTGGGAGAAAGTAAGGACAAGCGCCTCCTCGCCCCTTTTTCGGGCCGAGGAGACGAGTGTCTTTAGAACTTCACGGTGTCCAAGATGGACTCCGTCAAAAAAGCCGGTGGCTGCTACAGCCATTTCACGAGAGGGAAATCCTGTCTGTGAGGCAGGAGAGGATTCTTAGGATAAATCCTGGTACCTACCTGATACATACCGGTCCTCTCAGGGAGCACTTCCACCTGATAGGTAGCCTTGCCGTTCTCGTAGGAAACGAGACTGAACTCGTTCACTGCCTGGAGGTGGAGTTTACCCTTCTCGTCGGAAACGGTGAACAGCATCTCGACTCCTATATCCTCCGGCTTAAGACGGCCAAGGTCGAGCACCACCTCACTCTTGAGTGTATTCTCTGCTGAGAGAGAGTATGATGCATCAGGCTGGGTATAGGATACGATACGGATGTTGTTCCACTCGGCGAGAACGAGGTCTTTCCACTGGGCAATTTCCCTTGCCACCTTGTCATTGTCGGCAGAAAGCTTGGCATAGCGCTCGCACTGAGGAATATAATACTGATTGCAGTAGTCCGTGAGCATCCTGTTGGTAGTAAACTCACAGGCCACCTTGGCGATGGTGTTCTTGATGTAGCCTATCCACTTTGCCGAGAGTCCGGTCTTTTCGTCAACTGCATAGTAATCAGGAGCAATTTCGTTCTCTATGGTAGAGTAGATGGTAGCAGAATCCAATTCGTTCTGGTAGTTAGGATCGTCGTAGGTCTTCTCGAGAGGCAGGGCCCAGCCGGCACCCGGCTTGTATCCCTCGACCCACCAACCGTCAAGTACGGAGAAATGCATAACTCCGTTCATTGCGGCCTTTTCACCGGAAGTACCGGATGCTTCAAGAGGACGGGTAGGGTTGTTGAGCCATACGTCCACGCCCTGGACCATACGCTTGGCAAGGGTGATGTCATATCCAGGGACGAAGATGATTCGGCCGAGGAACCTGTCCTGCTTGGAGATTTCGATTATCTGCTTGATGAGGTCCTGACCGGCACCGTCGGCAGGGTGAGCCTTACCGGCAAAGATGAACTGCACAGGGCGCTTAGGATTGTTCACAATCTCAGCCAGTCTGTCAAGGTCGCTGAAGAGCAGGGTGGCTCTCTTATATGTTGCGAAACGGCGGGCAAAGCCGATGGTAAGAGCATCGTCGCTGAGCCTTTCCTTGATGGTCACAATCTGTTTTGGAGTATAGTGGGCACAAAGCTGAGGATCCGAGAATCTCTCCTTGATTGCCTTGGTGAGTTCGCTTTTCATCAGCTTCCTGGTCTCCCACACTTCCTGGTCAGAAACGGAATAAATGCCTTCAAAGCAGCTCTTGTCATAATGGTGGGTGGAGAACTGGTCTCCGAAGACCTTTGCGTGCACCTTTTTCCAGTCCCTGGAAGCCCAGGTAGGATAGTGTACGCCATTGGTGACATAGCTGATATAAAGTTCCTCAGGAAGATATCCCGGATACATATCTGCGAAAATCTCCTGGCTCACCTTGCCGTGAAGCATAGATACACCGTTGACATTCTGGGACATATTCGCAGCGAGGGAGCTCATGGAGAACTTCTCGTCGTGATTGTCAGGATTGATCTTGCCCAGGGTCATAAGAGTATGCCAGTCAATGCCTACAGTCGGGAGGTAAGAGCCTATGTACTTGCCGAGAAGCTCGTCAGTGAAGGCGTCGTGACCTGCAGGCACAGGAGTATGGGTAGTGAAGAGTCCTGTAGCCCTGATGAGCTCCATAGACTCGGAGAAGCTGAGGTGGCCACCCTGCATGCACTCGCGAAGCCTCTCGAGACCGGCGAAGGCAGCGTGTCCTTCATTGTAATGGTAAATGGTAGGATTGAGCCCGAGAGCACGAAGTGCGCGGACACCGCCAATACCGAGCAGGATTTCCTGCTTGAGACGGTTCTCCCAGTCACCTCCATAGAGCTGGTGGGTCACCTGCCTGTCCTCAGGAATATTGGCTTCGAAGTCAGTATCGAGCAGGTAGAGGTCAGTACGGCCCACCGCCACCTTCCAGATGCGTGCCGTCATATCACGTCCCGGGAGGGCAACTTTGATAGTCTTCCATACTCCGTTGGCGTCAATTACCGGCTCTGCAGGAATCTTCATGAAATCCTGAGCCTGGTACTCTGCCACCTGATTTCCCTGAGGGGTAAGCCTCTGGGTGAAGTATCCATACCTGTACAGAAGTCCTACTGCGACGAGGTTCACGTTCATATCACTGGTTTCCTTGAGGTAGTCACCTGCCAGGATTCCGAGACCTCCGGAATAGATCTTCAAAGAGGTATCAAGGCCATACTCCATACAGAAGTATGCCACCGACGGTTCAACTCTTTCTGATTTCTTAGCCATATACGAGTTGAATTCCTGCATCACCTTGTCGAGGCGTGCTACGAATTCCTCGTCCTTAGACAGAGCCACATATCTCTTGTAGCTCACCTTATCCAGGATTTCCATCGGATTATGGCCGGACTTGTGCCAAAGGTCATAATCGACGCTCTTGAAGAGAGCTTTGGCGTTATCGTTCCAGCACCGCCAGAGGTTTTTGCAAAGGGTTTCAAGGCCCGAAAGTTTCTCCGAGCAGTCACGGCGCACATCACGCTACTGTGTCGCCTTATGGCATTGAGGTGACAGCCCATCGCTACGAATTGCAATGGAAAAACGGGTTTATGTTCG
>SFJB01000049.1 GCA_004555145.1 Bacteroidales bacterium
CGTAGTGGAGGAAAAGACGGGAACCGAATATATCTACGATCTCGAGGCTTTGCCTGAGATGCACCTCAGCTTCAGGCTTGACGAGTGGAACAGCCTGCTGAAAAAATTTGACGTCAACCCGAATACCGACGACCAGGTGAAGTGCGACGTGCGTTTCATCAAGGGGGAAGATGAGTTCAATATCAGCGATGCCGGCATACGTCTCAAAGGCAACACTTCCAGAAGGCGTCCCGAGGGCAGCAACGGCCAGATGCACGTCAAGGACAAGGCGGACTGGCACCACTGCCACTTCCAGCTCAATCTCCGCAAGTTCGTCAAGGATGACGAGCATAAAATCAAGGGCGTCAAGAAAATAGCCCTCAAGTGGTTCAAGGACGACCCTATGTATGTGAGGGAGCTGTACTGCTACGACCTCTTCCGCAGGGCCGGAGTCTGGACTGCTTCGAATTCATCCTACTGCCGCCTCTTCATCCACGTCGAAGGGGATGCCGAGGAAGCATACTACGGAATCTATGACATGATAGAGCCTGTAGATGACGACTACCTCAAGGATCGCAAGGACAAGTACGAGGATGCAAAAGGCAATCTGTGGAAATGCCGTTACGGAGCCACCCTCAACGACACCAACGCCGACATAGGCGCAGACCTTGAAGACGGCGTGGAGCACACCTATGAACTCAAGACCAACACCGACGAGCTAGGTGCCGCCAAGGCCCAGCTCCAGGATTTCATCACCAACATACGCAAGCGTTCGGGCAATGACTTCAAGACCTGGTTTGCAGAGCACTGCGACGTGGACCTGCTGCTTCTGACTTATGCCGTAAATGTGGCCTGCGGTATGTGGGACGACTATTGGAACAACTGCAACAATTACTACATCTACTTCAACTCCACCGCCACGGACTCGTATAAGTTCTATTTCATACCTTACGACTACGACAACACCCTGGGTACCAGCCTGCAGTGCGGGGCGTTGAGCGATTCCGCCCGCCAAGACCCTTTCAAATGGGGTGACTCCGGAAAGAACCCTCTGATTTACAAGGTTTTGCAAATACCCGAGTACAAGGAAATATACCGCCAGCACCTCCTGAATCTGTGCGACGCTTCCTCAGAGCTCTTCTACTACGACTCAAGCATTGCCAGGATAAGGGAGTGGCATAAGCTGATTTCCCCTTACATTGACAACGACACCGGCGAGGACTGCGTCATCGAGGACAAACCGGCATCCTGGGGCAACCACTCCGAGTACAGGCTTCTGAACCCAGGCTCCAACAATTACTTCCAGGTCAGGACATCAAGCATAAAATCATACTGCAAATAAAATGAAACGTTTACTCTTTATTCTCAGCATCATCGTCCTGTCAGCCTGCTGCAGCAATCAGGCTACGGACAACAGCAACAACAGGCTTGCGGAGGGTACCGTATATGAGCTGAACGTGCGTCAGCTCACCCCTGAGGGGACTTTCGATGCCGCCGCAGAGAAGCTTCCAATCCTCAAAGACGCAGGAGTGGATATAGTTTGGTTAATGCCGCTCTACCCTATCGGAGTGGAGGGCCGCAAGGGCAGTCTCGGCTCCTACTATGCCATCAAGGACTACTGCGCCGTCAATCCTGAATTCGGCACGCTGGAAGACTTTGACGAATTTGTGGAAAAGGCCCATTCCCTCGGAATGAAGGTCATCATCGACTGGGTTGCAAACCACACTTCTCCGGACCACCCTTGGGTGACGGAGAAACCGGCCGAATGGTATATGCGCGACGAACAGGGCAAGACCATCACCGAATACGACTGGACCGATATCGCGAAGCTCAACTACGACTGCCCGGATGTGGCAGTGGCTATGGAAGACTGCATGCGCTTCTGGCTCGACAGGGGCATAGACGGATTCCGCTGCGATATGGCTGCCCTCGTGCCTCAGTCATTCTGGACCAAGGTGTTTGCAGATTTCCGCAAGGACTACTCTAGGCCTCTCTACTTCCTCGCCGAGGGTGAGGAGGCCTGGCTGCACGAAGCCGGATTCAATACCAGCTACGCCTGGAAGTTCCACCACCTCATCAACGATATCGCCCAGGGCAAGGCCGGAGTGGATTCTCTTGTCAGCTACCTGAACTGGAACGCAGCCACCTACCCTGCCGACTCATACCGTCTCAGCTTCACCTCCAACCACGACGAAAACTCCTGGGCAGGCACCGAGTTCGAGCGTATGGGCGAGGCCTGGAAGGCAATGACAGTGCTCTGCTGGACACTTCCAAACACCCAGCCGCTGATTTACACCGGCCAGGAAGTGGGAAACAACAAGCGTTTCGAGTTCTTCGAGAAGGATCATCTCACCAATTATGAGACCAACTCATACACCGAGTTCTACCGCTACCTCAACAGCGCACGCGACGCCCATCCGGCCCTTCGCAGCACTGAGGCAAAGTTCGAGATCCTGTCCACCGACAACGAGACCCTGGTGTTCAGGCGCAGCCTTGCAGACGACTGCGTCACCGTCAGCGTGGAACTCAAGGCTCCTTGGAACTGGAGCATAAGCAGTCCTGCCGACCGCATCGCACACGTGGAGCCACCGTGTTGGTGGGTGGGCATGAAGACCTCCCTGCAGCTTCTCGTGAACGGCGAGGACATCAGTTCCTGGGACGTGGCGATACGCGGAGGAAAGGGTGTGAGCATCACCGGTGTGCACAAGGCAGACAGCCCCAACTACATCTTCGTGGACGTGGACGTGAAGGCGGACGCCGAAACCGGGGTTTACGAACTCGTGTTCAGCAAGGGCGGCGAGAGCTTCAGCTATCCTTATGAGATTTCAGCGCGTCGCGAGGGTTCTGCGGAGCGCAGGAGTTTCAGCACCGCAGACGCAATATACCTCATAATGCCTGACCGCTTCGTGAACGGCGACAGCAGCAACGACAACAGCTGCTGCACCACCGAAAAGGCTGATTATCAGGCATTCTTCGGACGCCACGGAGGAGATATCCAGGGCATAGAAGACAAGCTTGACTACATTGCCGACCTCGGAATGACCGCAATATGGAACACTCCTCTGCTGCTCGACAACGAGCCTGAGTCTTCATACCACGGCTATGCCTGCGGCGACTACTACAAGATCGACCCGCGCTTCGGAAGCAACTGGAAATATCGCGAACTTGTGCGCGAGGGCCACAAGAGAGGCATAAAGATGATTATGGACATCGTGACCAACCACTGCGGCACCCACCACTGGTGGATGAGCGACCTGCCTTTCGAGGACTGGATTCACCAGTGGCCGGAGTACACCCACTCCAACTGCGCCTTCTCGGCCCAGAACGACCCTTACTGCTCCGAGAAGGACAGGGAGAATATGCTCGGCGGCTGGTTCGACACTTCAATGCCCGATATGAATCTCGACAACCCTTACCTGCTCCAGTACTTCAAGCAGTGGGGCGCCTGGTGGGTCGAGTGGGCCGACCTGGACGGCTACCGCGTGGATACCTATCCATACAACGAGAAATACCCTATGTCAGAATGGTGCAAGTCCATCACCACCGAATACCCCAACTTCAACATTGTGGGAGAGGTGTGGTCCAACAACGTGCCACAGGTGGCATACTGGCAGAAAGACAACCCTAACAAGGACGGATTCAACTCCAACCTCCCTTCCATCATGGACTTCTGTCTGATGAGCGCCATCGCAGGCAGCATCAACAGTGATTCGGAGAGCTGGGACGAGGGCATCACCAAGGTGTATGACTCCATCGCCAATGACCTTTACTTCACCGACGTGGACAATATGATGATATTCCCGGGCAACCACGACACCGACCGCATCGGCGACATCGTAGGCAAGGACCCGAACAAGATGAAGATAGTCTATACCCTTATGGCAACCCTCCGCGGCTTCCCTCAGATTTTCGCCGGAGACGAGCTTATGGTAGTGTCCCGCGACCGCAGGCAGGGCCACGGCGGACTACGCGTGGAATTCCCTCTGCTTTGGGAGGAGAACCCCGTGCAGTGCGATCTCCACAACTATTTCAGGACCCTCTTCCGCTGGAGGCAGACTTCCGACGCAGTGCAGCACGGCAAGACAAAGCACTTCATCAGCAGGGACAACACCTACGCGTACTTCCGCTACACCGACAACGAGGCCGTGTTCGTATTCGTAAACAACAATCCTGAGCCGCGCACGCTGAACTGGGCCGACTACGCCGAAATCACCGGTTCCCTCAAGGGAAGCGGCAGGGTGGTCACCGACGGCAGCGCATTCAAGCCTGAAAACTGTGTTATCAACGGCAAATCAAGCCTTATCGTAGAATTCAAATGAAAAGATACCTTACCCTTATCGCGGCACTGATTGTAGCCGCCTGCTCCGGCACAAAGCCCGCTGAAGCTGAAAAACTGGAATTATCCTCCCCGGAAGGAAAACTCACAATGAGCTTCCTGCTCCAGGACGGTGTGCCTATGTACACCCTCTCCCACAAGGGTGAGGCCGTGGTACTTCCGAGCCGCCTGGGCTTCGAGCTGCGCGGCACCATCAAGGCCGAGGACGTGAACATCACCCCTTCCGGCATCACCAAGACTGACAGGAAACCTTCCTATATGTTCGACCGCAACTTCGAGCTCATAGGCTCGGGCACCGATACCTTCGACGAGACCTGGGAACCGGTTTGGGGTGAGGAGTCAAAGATACGCAACCACTACAACGAGCTCCTCGTGCAGCTGCGTCAGAAGGACAGCGGCCGCCTCGTGAACCTGCGCTTCCGCCTCTATGACGACGGTCTCGGCTTCCGCTACGAGTTCCCTGCAGGACAGGAGCTTAACTACTTCACCATCAAGGAGGAGCTGACCGAGTTCGCACTTGCTTCCGACTGCACCGCGTGGTGGATTCCGGGAGACTACGACACCCAGGAGTATGAGTACGAGGTATGCAAACTCTCCGAGATCGAGAAGAATTTCGCCAACAACCTGCGCGACAACAGCTCCCAGACCCCGTTCAGCACCAGCGGTGTGCAGACCTCGCTGCAGATGAAGTCCGAGGACGGACTCTATATCAACATCCACGAAGCGGCGCTGGTAAACTACCCTTGCATGCACCTGCTCGTGGACGGAAAGAAACACTCGCTGCGCGCCTGGCTCACCCCTGACGCCCAGGGCTGGAAGGGCTATATGCAGACCCCTTGCCACACCCCGTGGAGGACCGTGCAGGTGGCGGAGAGCGCCGAGGAGCAGCTCGCCAGCAGGCTCATACTCAACCTCAACGACCCTTGCGCCATCGAGGACGTTAGCTGGATACATCCGGTGAAGTATATGGGCGTGTGGTGGGAGATGATTGCCGGCGCAGGCAGCTGGAACTACACTGACGTGCCTTCAGTGAAGCTCGGGGAGTTCGACTATTCCACCGCCAAGCCAAACGGACGCCACAGCGCCAACAACGAGAGAGTGCGCTACTACATAGATTTCGCAGCCGAACACGGTTTCGACGCCCTCCTCGTGGAAGGCTGGAACGAAGGCTGGGAGGACTGGGCAAACTGCAGCAAGGACTATGTCTTCGACTTCGTGACCCCTTACCCTGACTTCGACATCAAGGCCCTCAACGAATACGCACATTCCAAGGGCATCAAGCTCATAATGCACCACGAGACTTCTTCTTCCGCCCGCAATTACGAGCGCCATATGGAGGCAGCCTACAATCTTATGAACGAATACGGCTACGATGCCGTGAAGTCCGGATACGTGGGTGACATCCTCCCTCGAGGAGAGTACCACTACGGCCAGTGGATGGTGAACCACTACCTCTACGCCGTGACCGAGGCTGCACGCCATCACATTATGGTGAATGCCCACGAAGCGGTGCGCCCTACCGGTCTGTGCCGCACCTGGCCAAACCTCATAGGCAACGAGTCCGCTATGGGCACCGAGTACCAGGCCTTCGGCGGTATACAGCCTAAGCATACCACCATACTTCCATTCACGCGTCTGAACGGCGGTCCTATGGACTATACCCCGGGCATCTTCGAACAGAACCTGAAAGATTGGTGCGGCAACAACTCCCACGTCAACGCCACCATTGCCAACCAGCTGGGTCTCTACCTGACCATGTACTCCCCTCTCCAGATGGCTGCCGATACACCTGAACACTACTCCAAATTCATGGATGCATTCCAATTTATCAAGGATGTTGCTGTAGATTGGCAGGAAAGTCGCTATCTTTGTGCGGAGCCTGGAGATTACATCATAGTGGCGCGCAAGGCGAAGGGCAGCGGTCAGTGGTTCTGCGGCGGCGTGACGGACGAAAATCCGCGCGAGTTCGACCTGAAGCTCGACTTCCTTGAGCCAGGCAAGTATGAGGCTACCGTGTATGCCGATGCTGCCGACGCCCACTACCTGACCAATCCACAGGCTTATGTGATTGAAAAACAAATTGTTGATGCCGACAGCACCCTCCATCTCAGGATGGCAGCAGGAGGCGGATTCGGAATTTCATTTGAGAGATGCAAGTAATATTCAAAATCGAATACCAGACAGTGTGGGGCGAAAGCCTCGCACTGGTTCTGAATGACAGGAAATACCCTATGGAATGGGGTGAGGGCGGCGTTTGGTCCGTGACTGTAAAGGACTGCACGGCTGCCGCACTCAAGGACTACACTTACGTGGTGATGCGCGAAGGCCTCATCTGGCGTACCGAATGGAAGCACCATAGTTCCAAGATGGCCAGGGAGATTTCAGACAAGTGGATTGACTGCCCTATTCCGGGTTGTCCTTTCCCTCGCGAGCACCAGGCCGCAAAATTCGACCGCCCGGGATTCAGGGGCGCCGGTACCGCGATTCCGGTGTTCTCCTTGCGCACCGAGTCCGATTTCGGCATAGGGGAATTCAAGGACCTGCGTCCGCTCGTGGACTGGGCTGCTGCCACGGGACAGTGCATCATCCAGCTCCTGCCGGTCAACGACACCACACGCAAGGGTGAATGGAAGGATTCGTATCCTTACAGCCCTATATCCTCCTTTGCCCTCCACCCGCTCTACATCAATCTGCAGGCGTTGGGAATCAGGGAGACTGTGGCATTCAAGAAGGAGCAGGCCGAGCTCAACGCGCTCGAGGAGTTGGACTATCCGCGCGTGTTCCAGGCCAAGATGAAATACATTCGCAAGGCCTTCAAGACCCGCGGCGCCAGGGATATGGACACCCCTGGATTCAAAAAGTTCGTGCTCGAGAACGAATACTGGCTCGAGGAGTACGCGCAATTCTGCGCCAAACGCGACTCTCTGGAACCGGAGTACTACCGCTGGATGCAGTGGCACCTGGACAAGCAGTTCGCTGCCGAGGTGAAGTACGCTCGCGGCAGGGGCGTGTCCCTGAAGGGTGACCTTCCAATAGGTGTAAGCTCCGACAGCGCCGAGGCCTACTGGCATCCGGAACTCTTCAACCTGGATTCCACAGCCGGCGCACCGCCTGATTATTTCAGCAAGGACGGCCAGAACTGGGGCTTCCCTACTTACAACTGGGAAGAGATGGCCAAGGATGATTTCGCGTGGTGGAAGGCCCGCTTGAGGAAGATGTCGCAGTATTTCGACGCTTTCCGCATCGACCATATTCTCGGGTTCTTCCGTATATGGGAGATTCCTGCCGGCATCAGGAGCGGCCTTGCGGGTCACTTCAACCCTGCCCTGCCTTACAGCCCTGAGGAAATATACAACATGCATCTTCCGATTGACGGTCTCTTCCACGAGGACCCGAGGCATCCGGGAATGTATCAGCCTCTCATCAACCCTGCTTCGCAGAATCTGCCACAGTGGCAGCAGGAGAGGTTCGGCGCCCTCTACAACGACTTTTTCTACCATCGCCACGACGAGTTCTGGAGAAGGAACGCGGAAAGGAAACTTCCTGAACTTCTCGGAGCTACCGGAATGCTCGCTTGCGGAGAGGATCTGGGTATGGTGCCGGACTGCGTGCCGGGTGTAATGGACCACGAAAGAATCCTTTCCCTGAGGATGCGCGGAATGGAGAACGAAGGCCCTTGGAAGCAGCTCAGCGTCTGCGCCACTTCAAGCCACGACATGGAGACTCTGCGTATGCAGTGCAACCACGATCCGGAGCCTTGGGAAGTACGCAATATGCTCTGGGAGTTCCTCGCTTCGCCTTCCATGCTCGCAATCTTCCCGCTTCAGGACTGGGTGGCCCTCGATAAGAGGTTCCGCCGCGGGGACAGGAACGTGGAGAGAATCAACTATCCAGCCGACTCCGATAACCACTGGAAGTTCCGCATCCACTTCAATCTCCAGGACCTGATGCAGGAGAGCGAACTCAACGTGGCCGTGACCGGGCTGCTCAAGGACAGTTCACGCTTCGTAAAGGAAACGGCAGAATAGTTTTTTCCGTCGTGCTTGACAATAAAGAGGGTGGCCTTGCGGTCACCCTCAACTTGTATGGAGTTTAGATTTCAATAGGCTTGTACTTAGGCACGAGGCTGAGCACTTCCACCTCACTTACAAGGTTGAAATCCTCGTTAATTGTGTGCTTGAGCGCTGAAGCGGCAACCGCGAATTCAAGGGCTGAAGCCTGATCCCCGGGATACTTGAGCATGCCGTGAATGAGTCCGCCCTGGTAAAACTCCTTGCCGTCATATCCGGCTGCATCCGTATTGCCTCCTTCCACGCCGGCGTCCGGCTTGAATCCCAGGCAGAGTTCCGCATCCTCTTCGTTGCCTATGCATACGTCCACATATTTCATCAGCGGGTGAAAAACAGTTTGACAGTTCCTCAAGGCAGCCTTTTCGTAACTGAACGGCTCTTGTGTCCTAGAAATTCACTCCGAACCCGAAGTACAGGTAGTTCTCCCTTTCCATCAGCCTCTCGGCCCCGCTCCTGAGACGCAGTGAGGATAGGAGATAACCCATCTTGACCGTGAAGGAGCCGAAGTCCACTCCCACGGCAGGTGAGATTCCCGTGCTGTACGCGTTAATCCCGCTGTCGCTGTATTCGAAGGCGCCGCCGACATTTACGCTCACGCCCATCAGCGCAATCGTGAGAATAAAAATTTTCTTCATACAGCTTAATGATTATTGCGCACAAATTTATACAATGCCTGTCAATATTGCAATCGGCAGCCAGGACTATAAAAAAATCCCGGGACGCGGAGGCCCCGGGAAATATCGGATTACAAGGGAATCTCTATTTCAGAGTGCCGTTCTCGGCTGCCTTGATCATATTCTCGTTAGCTGAGACGTAGACCTCGACGCGACGGTTCTTGGCGCGGCCTTCTGCGGTGGAATTGTCAGCCACAGGCTCGTTGAAAGACTTTCCGGCGGTGGTCATGCGGGAGGCGCTGATGCCGTTGGTCTGGAGATAGCTGGCGACTGCGCTGGCCCTCTGGTTGGAGATACGCTCGTTCACAGAGGCGCTGCCGGTGTTGTCGGTGTGGCCGAAGATGGTGATGTCCGTGTCAGGAAGATCCTTCATCTGGCTAGCAAAGTCCTTGAGCTCAGACTTGGAAGCATCAGAGAGGGTAGTACCGTTGGTAGGGAAAAGAATACCGTCGGCAAAGGTCACTTTGATGGCCTGGAGGCCGTTGGCGTCGGTAATGGTCTCAACCTGGGCGTTTTCGAGCTCCTGGGCGAGTACAGCAGCCTTTTCGTCCATCTTCTTTCCGATGACTGCTCCGGTACCTGCGCCAATAGCCGCGCCTATGGCGGATCCTATGGCTGCACCCTTGCCGTTGCCGATGAGGGCGCCTATGCCTGCTCCCACGGCAGCTCCGGCTCCGGTGCCTATGAGGGCATCCTTTTCAGCATTGGAGAGATTTGCAAGAACTCCGCACCCTGTCGGAGTGAGCACAACAATTGCACTTGCGAGAATGATAAAAAACTTTTTCATATTCAATACTTATTTTGGCGGCGAATATATCAATAATCCCGCAAATTTGCAAAGAGGACATCAGGAGAGGAAGCATCTAGCGGAAAATGAGGGAAAAGACAGTCTCCCGGCTGTCACTGCGCAAAAGGCGCATATTGCCGCCGTGCATACGCATAATCTGACGGGAAAGACTCAGACCTATGCCCGTACCGTCGCTTTTGGTGGTAAAGAAAGGCACGAAGATCTGCTCCTGGCTCTCGGGGCTTATCGCCGCCCCGTCATTGCCCACGTTGATGACCACACTGTCGTCTGCACTCAGGTCTGCGCTCAGGCGTATATGTTTCGCCCCCGCCTGCACGGCATTCCGAATAAGGTTCACCAGTATCTGCGAGATCTGGCTCTCGTCGGCGTAGAGCAGTATGTCATCCTGCTTCTCTTCGAAGGCGGCCGTGGCCCCGGCGCTGCGCAACTGGGATTCGGTGAGTTCCAGCACGGAAGCCGCAAGGTCGCGGACATAAAAAGCCTTTTTTACCGGCGTGGCGACTCTGGTGAGGTTGCGGTACGACTCCACGAACTTTATGAGGTTGCGCGAAGATGCCGCAATGGTCCTGAGTCCTTTGTTGAGCTCGTCCCCTTCCACCTGCTGCAGTGCCTCGCTCAGCGAAGCGATAGGGGTAACGGTATTCATGATCTCGTGGGTGAGCACGCGTATGAGTCTGTGCCAGGACTCGCTCTCCGTCTGCTCTATGGCGGAGCTGATGTCGTTGAAGGCATTGATTTTCACATCTTTGCCACGTATATGGGCAGATGATGAGGAAATGGAAATGTTCTTCTTGAAGCTTTCGTTATAGAAGCTGGCCTTGCTTTCACCATCCTCTGCCGCAGCAAGGAAGGCCTCGCCCAAGCCCCTGTCGATGACAGACAGCTGGCGCATGGATGTGAGCGAAGACAGCCCGAGCAGTTCCCGCGCCTTGCGGTTGGAATACACCACGCGCCCGTTTTTCTCCTCGAACACCAATATGCCGGTCTGCACCTGGTCGAGCATCTGGGCATACCAGGCCTCGGCTTCGCGAATCTCCCGGGTCTCCTTGTCGAACAGGGCCTTGAGACGGTTCAAGGTGCGGTTGATGCCCCGGTCCAGCATCTTACCGCGCCCGAAACGGAAGTTGCTCTCACCGTCTTCCAGGGCATCGAGCATATAGTTGATCTTGCGCTTGATTTGCCTGGTCTGGACCAGGTAGCACAGCAGAGTCGTGACCAGCACGGCCGCGGCTACAATCAGTGCCACTGTGGTCCAGGCAATCATATGCCGTATTTCTTGAGTTTGTTATACAGGGTGGGGCGGCTGATGTCCAGAGACTTGGCCACAAGGGAAAGATTGCCGGAGTACTTCTCCATCGCCGCGCGTATCGCCTTTTCTTCCGCCGCTTCCAAAGTCTCCCCTCCACTCACCTGGCTTGCCGGCGCACGGGACGGTGTCAAGCCGAGGTCCTCGGGCCGCAAAGTCCTGCCTTCGCAGAGTATGACCGCCTTCTCCACACAATTCTGCAACTCGCGCACGTTGCCGTTCCACGGGTAGGAGCGCATCTGGGCGGCAGCCTCGGCGCTGATGTTTTC
>SFJB01000176.1 GCA_004555145.1 Bacteroidales bacterium
ATGGGATTCCCCGAAAGAGAGGCAAAAAGCATTATCCCTTGTATTTCAACCGAAAAAAGCCCCAAAAATCCAAGGCGATATTATGGATTACATCTATGGGAATGCCTCATAATTGATAACTTTTATCGGTCTTACATCATTGACAAACCTACAATTGACACGAGACTCTGCCCGCGCCAATTCTTATCTTATATGAATTTCTGTCCCATTCTTGAATGTCACGCTGATGTCTTCTTTGCTGTATACAGTCATGAAGTCTACCAGTGTCCCCCAAAGGCCCGCATCAAACTTCATCAAGATTCCGCTCTGAGCAGTAAGCGCCTGGGCAAAACCATCCAGACGTTCAGACTTTGCATGTCGAGCCTTGATTAACTTGACCAGGTTCGTCGTCAGGATGAGGCTCTTGCTCTCGTAGCTGTCTGAGACAATGCGGAACAACATCTGTGAGCCATCCCGGTCTACGGGGACGTAGCCCCATTCATCGAGGATCAGGAGGTCCTGTTTCTACAGGTCCTTCACCAGTTTCTCGAGCGTGCCCTGCTTGCGGGCCTCGGCCAGCTTCAAGACCAACTCGGTCACGGAGAAGAATTTCGTCTTCAGGCCCATCTGGCAGGCTTTCACGCCAATGGCAATGGCCAGATGCGTCTTGCCGGTGCCGACTGGGCCGTAGAGGATGAGGTTCTTGTGCTCCCGGATGAACTGGCAGCTCTCCAGCTCTTCCCGGCTAAACAGCGGTGGGAACTGGATATGGCCATACTCGTAGCCTTCAAAGGTCTTGTAGGTCGGGAATCCAGCCCGTTTCATGAGGCGGTGCCGCTTATTCTCCTCTCGGGCTGCAAGCTCTGCCTGGAAGACATGGAGCAGGAATTCTTCCTGCTTCGGCGTCGCTTCATTCTTGCAAAGGTCCGCGACACTGCTGCTGAGGAAGAGCTTGCGTGCGGCTTCGCGAATCTCTTCATCCAGCGTGGCCTTCATCTTCGGCGTCATGCGGGTCGCCTCCTCTCAGGAATGCTTGGTCATAAAGGGCAAGAGAAGGTCCTGCTGTGGGCTTGGTATCCAGTCCGAAACCGGCAATCCGCTCTGCCAAGACGACAGCGTCACATGACGAGAGATGCTCGCCATGGATGCTGCGCTCCATGGCCGCCAACGCGGTCTCTAAGCCATAACGGCTTGTGAGCTCGGCAAGCGTGCGGAGCTGCTTTTTGCGGCTGCGCCGGTCCTGCTGGTCCAGATAATCCCTCAGAAGTGCCGGTGCCTGCCGGCGGATGCCGCTATTCTCCCAAGAACCAGGATTCTTCATCAGGGTACAGAGCGTTGTGCGGTAATCGTTGCTGTCTGTGCGCTCCGGCCCGAAACGCCGCTCATGAGAGACCAGCATAGTTCCGTCATCGCGCAGGACATCCACCTTGTCGGCATAAATGCCAATGAGCACCTTCTGGTGACTGTTCTCCGGCCGGGTGGAGTAATAATGCTTCCCGTCCAAGCAGATCTTCCCATAGCCGTCTGCCTTGAGCCATTCATAGCGGCAGACGGTGAATGCCTTCCTTGGCAGAGATCGCAGCGCGGCACGGTCTTCCTCGAAAAGCGCAGCAATGCGGACGCCTTTCTTGTAATGCGTCTCCTGCGCTTTCACGTCGTGCCGCTTCAGGAGTTCGCGGTTGTAGACATGGAAGTCTTTGACTCTCGGGACGGGGACGAAGAGATTGGCGCGGACATAGCCAACTTTGCGCTCTACGTTGCCCTTCTCGCAACCCGCATATGGATTGCAGAACTTCACGCGGCACCCATAATGCGCGCGGAAGCGCCGGAACACCGCCAATGTACTCGAAGATGTTCCGCAGGCCTTGGCAGACACATTCCGCCGTCTCACCACCGAATACCTGCGTGAAGCCGTCATTGCTGTACGGAAATGAGACCGTCAGGTACTTCATGCGGCAGCAGAGCCCGTTCACATTGAAATCCGCCTCGCCGAAATCCACCTGAGCTGAGCCCGGCTCCCAGACAAGCTCCTGCGTTACGCGCGCCTGCTGAGCGTGCCGGACGGATTTGACATAGCGCTGGACAATGCTGGAGGAGCCGTCAAAGCCATCCTCCTCGCGGAGACGGTCGAGAATCCG
>SFJB01000050.1 GCA_004555145.1 Bacteroidales bacterium
AATGAAAACGCCATTTTTTTACTCTTGTCTAGTTAAGGAACAAAAATAGTGAAAATTACTTAAATTTGCGAAAATAAAATGTATGGGAAGGAAAATTTATGGCATTTTCGTTGCCGGAGGCAGCGGAACACGTATGGGGAGCGAACTGCCCAAGCAGTTCCTGGAGTTTGACGGAAAACCCATACTTCAGCGGACCATCGAGGTTTTTATGGATGCGGTTCCGGAGCTGAAGGTGATTACCGTACTTCCCGTAGAACATTTCGAGACCTGGAAGAATCTCTGTGCCCGGAATTCCTTTATGTATCCCCAATCCCTTGTCGCCGGCGGCATCACGCGCTTCGAGTCGGTGAGGGCGGCTTTGAAAAAAGTGCCGGATGGGGCCATAGTGGCAATTCACGATGGCGTGAGACCATTTGTGAGCACTCGCCTGATACTCTCCATGCTGGAAAGGATGGACTCTTGCGAGGCCCTTGTTCCGGGCATTCCGGTCAGCGATACCCTGCGCTCCACCGACCCTGCTATACCCGACCCGGACAGAAGCCGGACCGTGGCGGTACAGACCCCTCAGATATTTCTCTCTGAGGGCATAAAGAAAGCCTATAGGGAACCCTACAGGCTGAATTTTACCGATGACGCATCAGTTGCGGCTGCGGCAGGGATGAAGGTGGACATAGTGCCCGGAGAGCGTTTCAACATAAAGATCACCACTCCCGAGGATATGGTCTTCGGTCGCGCTATTCTTTCACTGAAACGGCCTTGAAACTGGTGCTCTTGTAGTCCTTGACCCACACTTCCCTTTCAAAGGCCTGGTCGAGGGAAATCATGGTATCTGTCGAGAGCACGTATGGTATTCTCTGTATAGTGTTGATGAGAATATTCATAAGATGCTCATTGTCAAAGCAGAACACCTTCAGGAACAAAGCCGCCTTGCCCGTTACGAAATGACACTCGACTATCTCGGGCACGTGCTTTAGGGCGTCTACAACCTCCGGATACTTGTTGTCTTCGGATAGGTTTACGCTGATGAATGCACAGACATTGAGACCTATGGCAGCCGGTTTGATCACCATTCTGGAGCCGGAAACTATTCCGCTGTTCTCCAGTTTCTTCACTCTCTGGTGAACGGCCGCGCCAGAGATATTGCATTCCCTTGCTATCTCCAGGTACGGCATCCTTGCGTTTGAAACAAGGTATGACAGAATTTTCCTGTCAACTGCGTCCAATTGATAACTCATAACTATTTATTGGCTTTTTTTGTCTGACGTGCGCGGAACCTTCCTCCGGTCGGCTTTCCAGCCTCGATGATTGCCTTGCAGTCTTCCTCGCTCAGCGATGCCGCATCACTGCCCTTCGGCAGCTTGTAGTTGCCTCCTGCGTGTTTTATGTATGGGCCGTAGCGTCCGTTGATGATGCTTATGTCGGATTCCTTGAACTCCCTGATGAGCTCGTTGCCTGCAACCCTGCTCTCCGCTTCCCTTATCAATGTTTCGCACTGCTCGAGGCTTACGCTCAGCGGATCCAGGTTCTTCGGAAGCGAAACGTTCCTGTCGCCGTATTTGAGATAAGGTCCGAACCTTCCCTTCAGCGCAATCACTTCCACTCCGTCGATGCTGCCCACGGTGCGCGGAAGCTTGAAGAGGGACAGGGCTTCCTCAAGGGAAAGCGTCTCGATGAGCTGCCCCTTGCCCAGACTGGCGTACTGCTTGTCATCCCCGTCGCCCTTCTGCACGTAAGGACCGTATTGCCCGTATCTGGCGTAGATTGTCTTTCCGTCGGCGGGGTCGGTGCCTACAACTCTCTCCACGTGGTTGAACCTGCCTTCCCTTATGGTCTCGTCCACCTTGTCGTGGAAAGGGCCGTAGAAGCTGGAAATCACTGAATTCCAGGCTATTTCTCCCTCTGCTATGCTGTCGAAATCCTTCTCCACGTTGGCCGTGAAGTCGTAGTCCATTATAGTCGGGAAATTTTCCTCCAGGAAGTCGGTGACTATCATGCCAATTTCCTGGGGCATAAGCTTGCCCTTCTCGGCTCCTATGGTCTCGGTCTTGACGCTTTCGCTGATTTTGCCTCCTTTCAGGCAGAGGTTGGTCACCTGCTCTTTGCGTCCTTCCCTGTCGGTCTTGACTATGTATCCGCGCCCGGTTGTGAGAGTGGATATGGTCGGGGCATAGGTGGACGGGCGTCCTATTCCCAGTTCTTCGAGCTTCTTGACCAGCGTGGCTTCGGAATAGCGGTAAGGCGGCTGCACGAATTTGCACTCTGCGTTTATTGCCTTGCAGTCGAGCGTCTGCCCTATGCTGAGCTCCGGGAGTATGGTGTTGTCCTCGCTGTCATCCTCGTCGTCGCGGCTTTCCATATAGAGCTTGAGAAAACCGTCGAACAACACCTGCGCCGCCTGAATCACGAAGAGCTCGGGACGGCGGTCGGATGCTACCTTGATGGTGGTGTTCATAAGCTCTGCATCCTCCATCTGGGACGCCACGGTCCTCTTCCATATAAGGGAGTAAAGTTTCTTCTCCTGGGCGGTGCCCTCGATGTCGGTGTTGGCGATGTATGTCGGCCTTATGGCTTCGTGCGCTTCCTGGGCTCCCTTGCTCTTGGTCTTGTACTGGCGAGGGTGTGAGTATTCCTGGCCGAAGTTGTTGATTATGAATTCCTTTGCCGTGCCCAGGGCGAGCGAGGAGAGGTTGGTGGAGTCCGTACGCATATAGGTGATCAGACCCCTCTCGTAAAGGCTCTGCGCCACGCGCATTGTCAGGCTGACCGGAAAGCGGAGCTTGCGGGAAGCTTCCTGCTGGAGAGTGGATGTGGTGAATGGAGGCGCAGGGTGACGAGAAGCCTGCTTTTTGTCCATAGAAGCTATGGAGAAGGAGGCATCCGCATTGTCAGCGAGGAACTGACGAGCCTGTTCGAGGCTCTCGAACTTCCTGTCCAGCAGGCCTTTGACCTTCACGCCTGAGGCAATGAAACTGGCTTCTACCCTGTAATACGGGGTGCTGGTGAATCCCATAATCTCCTTTTCGCGGTCCACTACCAGCCTGAGGGCGACGGACTGCACTCTTCCGGCGGAAAGTCCGCGCTGAATCTTGCGCCAGAGCACCGGGGAAAGTTCGAAACCGACGAGCCTGTCCAGTACCCTTCGCGCCTGCTGGGCATTCACGAGGTTCATATCTATGTCCCTGGGGTTCTGAACCGCCTTGAGAATGGCATCTTTTGTGATTTCGTGGAAGACGATTCTTCTGGTGCGGGACCTGTCAAGTCCCAGAGTCTCGCAAAGGTGCCAGGAAATGGCCTCTCCTTCGCGGTCTTCATCGGAAGCGAGCCAGACCGTCTCCGCTGCTCCCGCTGCCTTTTTGAGGTCTGCGACCACCTTTTTCTTGTCCGCCGGGACTATGTATTCCGGCCGGAATCCGTTTTCCACGTCTACGCTGAGCTTGTTGTCCTGCAGGTCGCGTATATGTCCGAAACTTGATTTGACGACGAATCCCTCGCCGAGAAACTTCTGAATCGTCTTGGCTTTTGCCGGCGACTCCACTATTACAAGGTTACCCTCCATTTTCTTCACTTTTCTGTTTTGAACTGCAAAGAAAATCACAAACTCCCAAAAATTCAAAATTTAATCGCTAATTTTGCATTTTCGATAATCCGTCGTAATAAATTACGACAAATTTTTTGGCTGATGAAAGATAATACAAGGAAAAAGATTGTCAAGTGGTTCTGGATCCTCGTAACGGCTCCGTTCGCAATACTGCTGCTTGCCCTGCTGCTTGTCGGGCTCTTCGCAAAAATCCCTTCATTCGAAGAGCTGGAGCACCCGGACAACAAGCTTGCGACCCAGGTTATAGCCGAGAACGGCGAGGTGCTGGCCACTTTCCATATTGAGAACAGGACCTACGTGAGCTATGACGAACTTTCCGAGCATCTCGTGAATGCGGCCGTCGCCACGGAGGACGCCCGTTTCTACAGACATTCCGGCATCGATATGCGCGGCCTCGCCCGTGTGGCGGTGAAGACCATATTGCTCGGCGACTCCAGCCAGGGCGGCGGAAGCACCATCACCCAGCAGCTGGCAAAGACCCTCTATCCGAGAAAGGAAGTGGACAGCAGGATTCCGGGTTGGTCCAAAGTGGTTATGGTGGGCACCAAGCTCAAGGAATGGATTACGGCAGTGAAGCTGGAACGCGACTACACCAAGGAGGAAATCGTGGACATGTACCTGAATTCCATCTTCTTCGGCAGCGGCGCATACGGAGTCAAGGCTGCGTCCGAGACCTTCTTTGCTAAGGACCCGGCCGACCTGAACGTCGAGGAGGCGGCCCTGCTCGTGGGTATGGTCAACAAGCCTACGCGCTACAATCCCGTGCTCAACCCTGACCGTTCCCTGGAAAGGCGCAATTTCGTGATAGGACAGATGGCGAAGAACGGATACATCACGGCTGCGGAGCGGGACTCCATAGTTCAGATTCCAATACAGTTGACCTATCAGGTGCAGGATCACAATTCCGGACGCGCCCCTTACTTCAGGGATATGCTTCGTCGCGATATGTCTGCGTCCAAGCCGAAGCGGGCCGATTACCAGTACGATGAGGACTACAGTGCGGATTCCCTGCGCTGGCGCGAGGACCCGATTTACGGCTGGCTCAACAAGAACAAGAAGGCCGACGGCTCGAAGTACGACCTCGACAGGGACGGCCTGCGCATATACACCACCATCAATTACAAGATGCAGCAGTATGCGGAGGAAGCCGTGGCGGAACACCTTGGCGGCAACCTTCAGAAGAGTTTCGACAGGGAAGTGCGCTACAAGAAGAACAAGCCTTTCGCGAACGACGTGGACGCCAAGACCGAGCAGACCCTGATGAAGCAGGCCCGCCGATGGAGCGACCGCTACCGCTTGCAGCACAAGGCGGGCGTGAGCGACGAGGAGATCTATGCGCAGTTCAGCAAGCCGGTGAAGATGCGTGTATTTGCTTGGAATTCAAAGGGCTACGCTGACACCACGATGACTCCGGACGATTCCATACGCTACTACAAGTCCATACTCAGGTGCGGTTTCGTGGCAATTGAGCCGGTGACCGGACACGTGAAGGCATACGTGGGCGGACCGAACTACCGCTATTTCAAATATGACAACGTGCGCCAGGGCAAGCGCCAGATAGGCTCCACAGTGAAGCCTTTCCTCTACACCCTGGCTATGCAGGAAGGTCTCACCCCTTGCGACAAGGTGGTGAACCAGCCTCAGACCTTCGTGCTCTTCGACGGTACCACCTGGACCCCACGAAGCACGGACAAGGAGGAGTGGATAGGCCAGACCGTCACCCTGCGCTGGGGCCTTGCCCACAGTTCCAACAATATCTCCGCTTTCCTGATGAAGGAGCTTGGCCCTGCAGCCCTGGTGAGAATGATGCACCAGATGGGAGTGAAGACCCATATCGACGAGGTGTACTCGCTCTGCGTGGGTCCGGCTGAGGTCTGCGTTTTCGATATGGTTGCAGCCTACAATACCTTCCCGTCCATGGGTACTTACGCCACCCCTCAGTACGTCACGAGGATTACCGACAATGACGGAAGGACCATAGGGGAGTATTCCAACCAGAAGCGTGAGGCAATCTCTGAACAGACGGCTTACCTGATGATAAACCTTATGAGCGGGGTTATCAACGAGGGTACCGGTTCCAGACTGCGCTCGGTTTACGGCTTGCGCGGAGAAATCGCGGGCAAGACCGGAACCACCAACGACAACTCCGACGGCTGGTTCATAGGCTACACCCCGAACATCACGGCAGGCGTGTGGGTAGGAGGCGAGGACAGGCAGGTGCACTTCAACTCCCTGGCTTTGGGAAGCGGCTCCAACATGGCCCTCCCGATCTGGGGTATATGGATGAAGAAGTGTCTGGCGGACAAGACCATAGGCTGGTCTATGGAGGAAGACCGTTTCACCGTCCCTTCCACCGGAGACTTCAACTTCGACTGCTCCACCCAGGGCGTGGCTTTGGGCGGCTACAACGAAGAAGCCCCTGCAGAAGGTGGGCAGAGCGGGGAAACAGAAGAAGATTACTATTTCAATTGACAGTGCTATATGGGAAAGTATCAAACCATTGCAGTGATCTATGGCAGCGACTCGTCAGAGTGCGAGGTGTCCTGCAGAAGCGGGGAGTTCGTGGCTTCCCGAATCGACGGCAACGAGTACGACATTTATGAGATTTATGCCCGTTTCGGCAAATGGTCTCTGGTGGCGTGCAAGAAGAAGAATTCTATGCGTGTAACCTTCCCCGAGGGCGCAAGGCCGTCGGTGGACAGGAATGACTTCTCCGTCAACGTGCTTGGAGAGAAGGTCAAGTTCGATTTTGCCTACATAGTCCAGCACGGAGCCCCCGGCGAGACCGGTCAGCTCCAGGGCTATCTCGAGATGCTTGACATCCCTTTCAGCTGCTGCGGCTCTTATGAAAGCGCTGTGGCCTTCGACAAGTATGCCTGCAAGTCGAACGTGCGCGAGAGCGGCCTGGTTCTCTGTGCCCCGGACTGCTATGTCAGGAAGGGTATGGATCTCGATGCAATCTGCTCCAAGGCTGCCCGAAGCCTGACTTTTCCTGTTTTCGTGAAGCCTACAAGAGGAGGTTCCAGCTTCGGTGTGACCATGGTGAAGGAGGCTGGTGAACTACTCCCTGCAGTGCAGTTTGCCTTCTCCGAGGGTCCGGGCGTGCTCATCGAGCAGGGGGTTCACGGAAGGGAGCTCACCTGCGCAGTATATTTCGACGGAAACAAGGTAAAGGCTCTGCCTATAATTGAAATCGTCACCAGCAACGAATATTTCGACTACGATGCCAAGTACAATGGACACAGCAGCGAAATATGCCCTGCCGAAGTGGACGACGATGTCAGAGATCTGGTGCAGAAGACCAGTTGCGGGATATACTCCCTCCTGGGCTGCAAGGGCGTGGTCAGGATGGACTACATAATGGCGCCTGACGGACTCTATTTCCTGGAAGTGAATACTATACCTGGGATGACCAGTGCCTCGCTCGTGCCTAAGATGGTGCGCACTGCCGGCCTGGACATGACGGAATTCCTTTCCACGATCATTGAGAATTCATAGCAGTGCTGCTCGCGGATTTCATAAATGATTCGATGCGGCGGCTGTCTGCCATTTACCCTTCGCCCGAGGCGAGGGGTATTCTCGCTATACTCTGCGAGGAACGCCTTGGGGTGAAGAGTTATACCCATATAGTGGAACCCGGCTATGAGATTGCTCCCGATGCGCTGCCCGGCCTGCTCTCGGATATGGACCGCCTGTCCGCCGCCGAGCCCGTGCAGTATGTTCTGGGCTTTGCCGATTTCTGCGGCCGCCGTTTCGCCGTGAGTCGGGATGTGCTCATCCCCCGTCCTGAGACCGAGGAACTCGTCTGCCTTGCTTTGGATAGGCTTCACTGCGGACCGCGTTCTCCCCGGGTCCTTGACCTGTGTACCGGTTCGGGATGCATAGCCTGGTCCGTTGCTCTCGGCATGCGGGATGCACGCGTCTGCGCCGTGGATATTTCTCCCACCGCGCTCGAACTGGCAGGCTCGCAGTTTCCCGCCGGGGACAGCGCTACTATCCCTTGCAATGAGCCTCGTTTCGTGCTCGGGGACGTGTTGTCCGACTCCATACCGCCGGAAGTGACCGAGCTCGCACCATACGATTTGATACTTGCAAATCCGCCCTACGTGCGCGAATCCGAGCGTTCGGAGATGCGCCGCAACGTGCTTGAGTACGAGCCTGGGCTCGCCCTCTTCGTACCTGATGATGATCCGCTGCTTTTCTATGACCACATCGCCGTATGGATGGACAGACTGCTGGCGTCCGGAGGCTCTGCCATACTTGAAATCAATGAGGAACTCGGGGAGGAGACTCTCGCCCTTCTGCAGACTCACAGCTGCGCTTCCGGCCCGGATGCGCGCCTGCGTACAATACGCGACTTCCGCGGAAAAATCCGCTTCCTGGCGCTTAATGTCTGAGGGAAAAAGTGCCTCGGATGAGACTCGAACTCACACGGACATTGCTGTCCAAGGGATTTTAAGTCCCTCGTGTCTACCATTCCACCACCAAGGCGTCCTGCAAAGATACGAAAAGAAATGGAATTCTAGTCAATCTGAGCTTCAAGACCTGAAACAATGCGCACCAAATCCTTGGTCGGGCCTTCTATCTCCACTCCCGTGACAGTTATTCGGCAGGTCAGGGTGTCTTCCCACATCTTCAGAGCGCGGCTGATTCCGGAACGGCGCACGTAGCAGAGACCGTCCTCTCCGAGATCTCTGTCGAGTCTGTAACCGTGAAGGTCCATCACCTGGTCAAGCCTTGACTTCACATCCGCCGGCTCTCCATAGATATGTGCGGTGCGTGTGCTGTAACCCATACGCGGATATAGCGCCGCCAGGGCTGCCGCCACGAGGGCTATCTGCCAGTAGGAGTCATAGCCGTTCTTGAACATGGTCTCTAAATCGGCTTCCACTAGCCCGGTCACAATCAATGCCGCAACCACCAGGGTCAGGATAATAAGCAGATATAGGAAGTATTTGATTGATCTTACAAGATATTTCATATACTGACATTTTTGCAGCTTCAAAGTTAGCATAATATTTGTTATTTTTGCATTTGATAACAAAATTAATCTATTATGGAAAGAGAAGATCCACTTGAGAGACTTGAAAGAAAGGAACTCGAAAAGAAATCCAACTCCGGCCTCAAAGCCGCGACGATTGCAATGGCCGCAGTGGCAATCGCCCTTGCTGCCGTGCTAGTTTACATTCTCCGTTCTAAGAACGCCCTTGTCAGCGAACTCAACGAAGAGAAGCAGGATCTTACCGAACAGATAATGGCCCTGCAGAGCGACTACGAAGGGCTCTCTTCAGAATATGATGTCATCAATGCCCAGCTCGACTCTTCAAGGGAGGAAATTGCCCAGCTCGTGGAGCGCGTGAAGAAGACCGAAGCCACCAACCGTGCGAAAATCCGCCAGTACGAAAAGGAACTCGGTACCCTTCGCTCCATAATGAAGGGATACATAGTGCAGATCGACTCGCTGAACACCCTCAACCACAAGCTTACCCAGGAGGCGGCCTCAGCCCGCAAGGAAGCAGCTGAGAGCAGGCGTCTCAACGAGGAGCTGACCCAGCAGGTGGAAGACCTTACCGGCAGGGTTACGGCTGGCGCAGTGCTCAAGGCGCGTGGCATCAGTCTGGAGGCGTACAATGCTTCCGACAAGCTTACCGACCGCAGCAGCAGGGTGGTGCGTCTGCTCGTGAATCTCACTCTCGTGGAGAACGAGCTCGCGGCACACGGTCCTGTGCGCGTCTATGTAAGGGTTACCGACCCGAACGGAGAGCTGCTGCTTGACGGCAGATCCGACAACTTCGATTTCGAAGGCCAGACTCTCAGGGCGAGTGCATCCCGCGAGGTGGATTATCAGGGAGCGGAGGTCGATCTTGGCATTTATGTCAACAATATCCCTTCGTTCACCAAGGGTATCTACACTGTGGAGTGCTACACTCTCCAGTCCCGCCTCGGTTCGGCTGAACTGCTTCTGAGGTAATGATTTACATCCACGTTCCCTTCTGCCGCAGTTTCTGCGTGTACTGCGATTTCTATTCGGAAATCGCCTGTCGCGGAAGGGATGTGAGTGCTTTCGGGAGTTATGCGGACTCCATCTGCCGGGAGATTGACGACCGCGCAGACGAAATACGCGAAACACTCGGATACAACAGTCTCTACATAGGAGGCGGCACCCCATCGGTGCTGCCTCTTGATGTTTTGGAGCGCATACTGCTCAAGTTGAGGGAATATGCTCCCGCGTGGGATGAGTTCACCGTCGAAGTCAATCCGGAAGACATTGCAAGCCGGGGGTTGGGTTATTTGCGGGGACTGCGCGGACTGGGTGTGGACCGGGTCAGTATGGGGGTGCAGTCGCTCGATGACGGGATACTGAAATCGATGAACCGTCGCCACGATGCGGCAACTGCAATCAAGGCCTTTCGCCTGCTGCGCGATGCCGGCTTTGACAATATAAGCCTGGACCTGATATTCGGCGGCTTCGGTCTCGGACTCCCAACTCTGGATGCCACCCTGGATTCCATACTTGAACTGCGCCCCGAGCATCTGTCATCCTACCAGCTGAGCATAGAGGACGGCAGCTCCCTCTCTGCTATGCTCGCTCGCGGAGAGTATAAGGAAATGCCTGAGCAACAATGTCTTGCCCAGTATGAGTTTATATGCCGCCGTTTGGCGTATGCCGGTTATGAACACTATGAGATCTCGAACTGGGCACTGCCCGGCCGACGTGCCGGACACAACTCTGCATATTGGCGCCGTTTCCCGTATGTGGGTCTTGGTCCGGGAGCCCATTCCCTGCTGGGAAACCGCCGCTCCTGGAATTCCAGCCAACTTGACGGCTGGACGCGGGAATGGGAAAGCCTCAGCCCGGATCAGGAGCGCGAAGAAAGGATAATGCTCGGGCTGCGCACTTCAGAGGGCGTAGATCCGGATCTGTGCAAGGCTGACGCGGTGGAGCGCCTGCTAGCCTGCGGAGATCTGGAAATGAAAAATGCTCCCCGGAGAATACGCATCCCGGAGAGCAGATTCTTTGTCTCTGACCGAATTATTCTGGAACTGGTCTAGAACACCCACTTTATGCCGGCGCAAGGACGGCAGCGGAATCCCTTGGTGGTGGCGAAATCGTATGAAAGTTCAAGCTCTCCGCCCAGGTTGAGATTGCCGCATCCGAAAAGTTCACCCACATTATACCAGAGCTGAGGCTCGGAGATGAAGACAATGTGGGACGTTTCAGGCAGCATCTCGCCGTAGCGGTCATAGAATAGCAGGTGATCCTCCCACCAGAAATCAGCAAAGCCGGAGAAACTGAGACCCTTGAGCCCGAAGAGGTCCTTTGCTCCCCAAACAAGGGTGAACTGGAGCGGAAGCTGACTGCGGAATGCAGGGTCGCTGTAGGTGATGTATTTATATAATGCTTTGATGTTCAGCGTGTAGCGGTAGTCTGCGCTGTGCAGGAAACAATCCACGCCCGCAAGGAAGGAATTGTTGATTGTATAGCCCTTGTAAACGCCTCCGTTGTATTCCAGCTGGAGACTGAAAGGAGCAAGGACCGTATTCTGCCAGAAATTCAGGCACCTTGCAATTTCCATATAGGTTCCGCTCGGGGCTTCCACATAGCCGTTGCCGTTGCGGGAATTGAAGTCGTGGTCTACGAAGAAGAAAGTGTTGCCCCATTTGTCACCGTAGAAGCCCTCAAGGGTGGTGGTGACATGCTTCCGGTCTTTTCCGAAGTCGTAGAAAACCTGAAGGTT
>SFJB01000051.1 GCA_004555145.1 Bacteroidales bacterium
CAAGCTCAGTCCGAAATTGAGAAATATCGCTTACGAGCTCAAGAACAGGTCCGAGACGATGAATGGATATACCCATTTCTTTACCCTTATCTCGGATAATGAGCTGGTGGTCATTTCCAGGGTGAAGACCGAGCTGGTGACATATCTGGTGACGGGGATACTGATAGCAATAATCCCTTTCCTGATCATGTGCCTGATGTCCTTGAATTGGAGCGACAGGCGCAATTATGGCTGGACCTTCTTCAGGACGCGGATATTGGGCCTTTTGCTCATTTCTCTCATACTCACCCTGGTGGCAATGGCTTTCGTGAGCATATTCTTCGTGGCTTCCCGCAACGAGACCAATATGCACACTATGATGTCGGAAAAGATCCTCTCCATCTGCAGTATGCTGGAGGCTGAAACGGTGAGCATCAATGAGCCGGCTGATTTCAACTTCCAGCAGTTGCGTCGTCTGATGGAGCAGGTGAGCTCCGACACCAACTCCGACATAAGCCTTTATACCCCTGACGGAAAGATAATGATGTCCACCACGCCAATGGTATTCGACAGGCAGTTCCTTGGAAACCGTATCAACGGCAAGGCCTACTCCGAGATTGTATACAGCCACAAGAAGTACCATATTCAGAGGGAATCCTCAGGTCCGGTCAATTTCTACAGCCTGTACGCCCCTCTGATGAGTAGGGAAGGAAATGTTCTGGCTATCATCTGTTCCCCTTACAGCGAAGAGAATTACGACTTTGAGCAGGATGTTGTTACGCACACGATGACAGTGGTGGCAATATTCCTCTTCTTCCTCATATTCTCCACCTTTATGGTGTCCCGGATCGTAGATAAGCTGTTCGGCCCGCTGGGCGAGATGAGCCGGAAGATGAGCTCCGCCGATCTGGATTCCCTGGAATATATCAATTACGACAGAAACGACGAGATTACATCCATAGTCCAGGCTTACAACCGTATGGTCACCGAGCTCTCCGAGAGTTCGCGCAAGCTGGCCCAGGCTGAGAGGGACAAGGCCTGGAGCGGGATGGCAAGGCAGGTGGCGCACGAAATCAAGAACCCGCTCACCCCTATGAAGCTCCAGCTCCAGAGGGTGATCCGTCTCAAGCAGAAAGGAGACCCTGTATGGCAGGAGAGGTTCGATGAGGCAAGCAAGGTGCTGCTCGACCATATAGACATACTCACGGATACGGCGAACGAGTTCTCGACCTTTGCGAAGCTCTACACCGAAACCCCTGCTGAAATTGCTCTGGACACTCTCATTCGCGGGGAAATTGCAATGTTCGACAACAGGGACAATATAGAATTCATATATCTCGGATTCGAGGACGTGAAGGTTATGGGCCCTAAGCCTCAGCTCACCCGGGTGTTCGTCAACCTGCTCAATAATGCCGTGCAGGCCATTGGTGACAGGGAAAACGGCAAAATTGTGGTGTCCCTGCGAAACTCCATTGAGGACGGTTTCTATGACATAGTGTTCGAGGACAACGGTCCGGGCGTATCTGAAGAAAATGAGTCCAAACTTTTCTCCCCTAACTTCACCACCAAGAACGGAGGTTCCGGCCTCGGACTTGCAATCAGCCGAAGCATATTGGAACGTTGTGGGGCAAGGATATCATACCACCGCTCCTACACACTTGGAGGAGCATGCTTCAGCATAAGTTATCCTAAGGAAATGCCGGAGGACTTTACTTCTGACGGCAGAAAATCTGAACCGGACAACCGTTGAGGTTGAAATTCTTTCTGATCTGGTTCTCAAGGAAACGTTTGTACGGCTCCTTGATGTATTGCGGCAGATTGCAGAAGAAGGCGAAAGCCGGGAACCTTGTCGGAAGCTGGGTGACGTACTTGATCTTTACGTACTTGCCCTTCCAGGCAGGAGGCGGGGTCTCTTCTATGACAGGAAGAAGGGCTTCGTTGAGTCTTGCCGTAGGAATCTTCCTGCTGTAGTTGGCATACACTTCGGTAGCTGCGTTGAGCACGTCCTGGATGCGCTGCATCTTGAGCACCGAGGTGAATACGATAGGAATGTCGTTGAACGGGGCCAGCCTCGCCTTCAAGGCTTCCGTGTACTCCTTCATGGTGTTGGAATCCTTGATGAACAGGTCCCACTTGTTCACTACTACCACGCATCCCTTCTTGTTCTTGATGATGAGGTTGTAGATGTTCATATCCTGGGCTTCCATTCCCGTGGTGGCGTCAATCATCAATATGCAGATGTCGGAATGTTCAATTGCCCTGATGGAGCGCATCACCGAATAGAACTCCAGGTCCTCATGCACCTTGGTTTTCCTGCGTATTCCGGCTGTATCTACAAGCATGAACTCGAAGCCGAACTTGTTGTAGTGGGTTTCAATGGCATCTCTTGTTGTGCCGGCGACAGGGGTGACAATGTTCCTCTCTTCGCCCAGCAGGGCATTGGTGAGGGAGGATTTGCCCACGTTAGGCTTGCCGACGATGGCGATGCGCGGGAGTTCGGCGTATGGATCCGGGCCCTGGTCTTCCTCCGGAAGCACGGCTACAAGCGCGTCCAGAAGGTCTCCGGTGCCGCTTCCGTTGGCTGCAGAGATACTGTAGATCTCTCCCAGTCCCAGGGAATAGAACTGGTAAGCGTCGAACATCTTCTCTCCTGAATCCACCTTGTTGACGCAGAGTACCACAGGTTTGCGCGAGCGCCTGAGTATGTCTGCAATCTCGGAGTCGTAGTCGGTGATTCCGGTGCCCGCCTCGACCATAAACAGTATGGCGTCGGCCTCTTCTATGGCAATCTGCACCTGGGAACGGATGGCGCTTTCGAAGACGTCATCTGAATTGGTGGTGTATCCGCCGGTGTCGACTACGGAGAATTCCTTTCCGCACCAGTCGCAACGTCCGTAATGGCGGTCGCGGGTTACTCCCGCAGTATCATCTACTATTGCCTGCCTCATTCCGACGAGGCGGTTGAACAGGGTTGATTTGCCGACATTAGGCCGGCCGACTATTGCTACCAGACTCATATAATTTACATTCTTTGCAGGCGTCGCTGTAATCGCCGCTGCAGTGTTTCTTATGCAAGGCGGCATCCTCGTCCTTGTAACAGCGAATGCCGCGCTTCCTCATTTCCTCGTTGGAACCCACGTCGTAGTGCGGGAAATCCTTTTTCCGCACAAGTATGTTGAAACACAGTCCGAGCACGCACAGGGCGATCAGGGCAAGGGCGAGGAGAAATACTTTCATTTTGTCAGAATACGAAGTCGCTGCTTATTGACTCGTAGTTGTAAACTTTGTTGATGATATGTGCAAACACCGCAGTCATCGTCACTATCCTGATCTTAGGATCGTTTGCGAGTTCCGGATGCGGCACGGTGTCGGTGATGAACACCTCTTCGAGCACGGAATTGTGTATTCTTTCGAGGGCTTCACCTGAGAAGATGCCGTGGGTTGCGCAGGCCCTCACGCTCTTGGCGCCCTTGCTCTTGAGGACTTCAGCTGCCTTGCAAAGCGTGCCGGCAGTGTCAATCATATCATCGACGATGATGATGTTCTTGTCCTCCACGTCGCCTATGGCAGTGATGGAGCCCACCACATTGGCTCTTTCCCTGGTCTTGTGGCAGATGATTACGGACGCGCCGAGGTCTTTTGCGTAGGCATTTGCCCTCTTGGCTCCGCCCATATCAGGTGCGGCTATGGCCAGGTCTTCGATATTGCGTTCCTTGATGTAAGGGATGAATACCTTGCTGGCATAGATATGGTCCACAGGAATGTCGAAGAAACCCTGGATCTGGTCGGCGTGCAGGTCGCAGGCCATCACCCTGTCTGCGCCGGCGGCACGGAGCAGGTTGGCAACCAGTTTGGCTCCGATTGCAACTCTCGGCTTGTCCTTGCGGTCCTGACGGGCCCATCCGAAGTAAGGCATCACTGCAACGACAGAGTCGGCGGAAGCTCTTTTTGCGGCGTCGATGGTCAGAAGCAGTTCCATAAGATTGTCTGCAGGCGGGATACTCGACTGCAGGATATAGACTGAGGCTCCGCGTACGCTCTCAGTGAATTTCGGCTGGAACTCTCCGTCACTGAAAGGGGTGATTTCCAATTCTCCGAGATGCATCTCGGGCTGGTCCGGGCCCTTGATTTCGTTGAGATGCTCGATGACTTTGACGGCAAAGTCCTTGGATGCGCGGCAAGCGAATAATTCCAGTCTGTGGGAGTGTAACATAAATTATTTTGCATTAAGGTTATTGAGTATCCTGTCTATGTAGGACAATATCTCTTCCTTGCCTGAGCCGGTCTTGGAAGAGGAACAGAGGACTTCAGGCAATTCCTCCCATTGCTCCAGCAGAGCCCTGGAGTTGCGCTCCAGCCTGGCAGCAAGCACATTGGGCCCCTGCTTCTCGCACTTGGTCATAATGATGCTGAAGGGGATGCCGTGCTCTCCGAGTTCGTTGATGAAGTCTATGTCTATGTGTCCCATGTCGTGGCGGGAGTCCACCAGAACAAAAAGCATCACAAGATCTTCCGAACTTGTGATGTAATCCTTTATTATCTCTGCAATCTGTTGCTTCCCATCCCGACCGAGCTTGGCATAACCGTAGCCCGGCAGGTCCACAAGATACCAGCTGTCGTTGATGAGGAAATGGTTGACAAGCTTGGTCTTGCCAGGTGTGGAGGAGGTCATGGCCAGCTTGTTGTTGCCGCATAACATATTGATAAGCGACGACTTGCCGACGTTGGACCGGCCTATGAAAGCAAATTCCGGCAGGCGCCTTTTCGGTCTTCCGGCCGCTCTGGTGCTGCTGCCCGCAAATCTGGCTTCAGAGATCTTCATATACAAGAAATAAATACACCTGTTAATTCTCTGCAAATATAGCAAATCTTTGCCATTTTTTGTAATTTTGCAATAGTGGAAAAGTCATGGCTTTTCCGGTACCTATATTGACCTTGACGTATGAACAAGAGAATTTACCAGACCGATCCCTGGCTTGAGCCGTTTAAGCCGGCGATTGACGCCCGACACGAAAGGATACTTGCCGATAAGCGCAAGCTTGCCGGTGAAGGTTCTTTAAGCGCGGCAGTCAACAACCATCTTTACTACCCTCTGCATAAGGAAGGATCCGAATGGGTTCTGCGCGAATGGGCGCCGAATGCCAGCCGTATCTATCTTATCGGGGAATTCAACAATTGGAAGCGCACCGACAGTTATGCCCTGAAGCCTGTGGGCCAGGGTAACTGGGAGATCAGGCTGCCGGGAATCTGCCTTCATCACGGAGATTTGTACAAGTTCTGGATAGAGTGGACCGGAGGTGGAGCGGAAAGGCTTCCGGCATATGCGACGAGGGTGGTGCAGGACCCTGAAACGAAGGTTTTCTGTGCCCAGGTCTGGGATCCTGAACCGTACGAGTGGAAACACCGCAATCCGGGCAAGCGCCCGCATCCTCTGATTTACGAGTGTCACATAGGCATGAGCTCCGAACAGGAGAAAGTGTCCAGCTTCGAGGAGTTCAGGACTGCCGTGCTTCCACGGGTCAAGGCTTTGGGATACAACGTTCTGCAGATTATGGCGCTGCAGGAGCACCCATACTACGGCTCTTTCGGCTATCAGGTGTCCAATTTCTTCGCCTTGAGCTCCCGCTTCGGCACGCCCGAAGACTTCAAGCGTCTCGTGGATGATGCCCACGCCCGCGGAATTGCGGTCATTATGGACATAGTCCATTCCCATTCCGTGATAAATGAAGCCGAGGGCCTGAGCCGCTTCGATGGCCGGGACGACCTCTATTTCTACAAAGGCCACCAGGGCTACCACCCTGCCTGGGGGTCCCGCTGCTTCGATTACGGTAAGGACGAGGTAAAGTACTTCCTGCTCTCCAACTGCAAATACTGGATGGAGGAATATCATCTGGACGGCTTCCGTTTCGACGGCGTAACCAGTATGATCTATTGGGATCACGGCCTGGGCAAGGACTTCGGAAATTATTCCCTCTACTTCGACAACGGGGTGGATGAAAATGCCGTCAGTTACCTCGCTTTGGCGAATATGCTCATCCACGAACTTAACCCGAATGCCATCACAATAGCGGAAGACGTCAGCGGAATGGCAGGCCTCGCCGCCCCATTCAAGGCCTATGGCGTGGGCTTCGACTTCAGAATGGCTATGGGAATCGCCGACCACTGGATCAAGTGGATAAAGGAACTCAGGGACGAGGACTGGAGTATGGGCGGAATATGGTGGGAACTCACCAACAAGCGAGCGGATGAAAAGACCATCTCCTATGCCGAGTGTCACGACCAGGCTCTGGTAGGCGACAAGACCATCATCTTCCGCCTTATGGACAAGGAGATGTATTACAGCATGTGCAAATCCTCACAGAACGGAATCGTGGACAGGGGTATAGCCCTGCACAAACTCATACGTCTTGTTACCCTGGCTACCTGCGGCGGCGGATATCTGAATTTCATGGGCAATGAATTCGGCCATCCGGAATGGATAGACTTTCCTCGGGAAGGGAATGGCTGGTCGTACAAATATGCCCGCAGGCAATGGTCTCTCGCCGACAATCCGGAGCTCAGATATGGCGGGCTCCAGGCTTTCGACGCTGCGATGGTGAGATATGTGAAGGCCGAAAGAATATTGAACTTCTCCCCGGAGCAGTTATATGTCGATGAAAAAGCAAAAGTTTTGATATTCAAGCGGGGAAATAGTATCTTTGCATTCAATTTCAGTCCGAACGCATCGTATGCGGATTTCCGCTTCCATGCCCCGGACGGAGTTTATGTAATGGCCTTCAACTCAGACGAAGAAAGGTTTGGAGGTTTTTCAAGGCTTCAGCAGGATGAGAAGCATTTTACCGTTGACGGAGTGCTTTCCCTCTATCTGCCGAGCCGTGTTGCTATTGTATTGAAGAAATTATAATATAGACTATGGCATTCATAAAATTCAACAAGTCCGAGCTTGTGAATATTGCCTACTCTCTCAAGAAGGAGATTCTGTGCGCCAATAAGACCGGAGCGTATTGCAATACGTCGATACTGACCTGCAATACGAGGCGCTATCACGGTCTTCTGGCCGTTACCCTGGACCGCTTCGGAGGGGACAGATATCTTCTGCTCTCAGATTTGGACGAGAGCCTCATAATCAAGGGTAAGCAGTTCAATCTCGGAATTCATTGCTATGGAGACATCTATGAGCCGCGCGGACACAAGTACGTAGTGGACTTCAGCGCGGATCCGGTGCCTCAGATCACCTACAAGGTCGGGGAGGTGCTTTTCCGCAAGAGCATCCTTCTTGCCCAGGACCGCGACCAGGTCCTCATAAAATATGAGCTCCTCGAGTCTCCTGCTCCTGTGAAACTTATTCTCAAACCTTTCCTGGCTTTCCGCAACATCCACGACCTTACCCATCAGAACTCCGCAGCCAACACTTCAGGCCGCGAGATTCCGGGAGGTATGGCCTATTGTATGTATGCCAACTTCCCGGACCTCCATCTTCAGCTCAGCGATTCCAAGTCCAGCTTTGTGGAAGGCCCTCACTGGAACAACAACATCACCTATTCCGACGAGTACCGCCGTGGCTTTGACTGCCGCGAAGACCTCTTCGTGCCGGGCACTTTCGAGTGTACGCTCAAAACGGGTGCTTCGGTGGTGTTCTCCGCTTCCCTGGCCCAGGAAGAACCGTCAGGACTCAAGAGACGTTTCAACTCTGGAGTGGCGGCAGCAGGAGAGATTGGCGGTTACCGCGACCAGCTCTGCCGTTGCGCCGACAGCCTTATCATAGATCACAACAACAAGAAGAGGATCAACGCCGGTCTTACCTGGCTGTACAACGGACTCCTCAGGGAGACCCTGCTGTCTCTTCCTGGGCTCACTCTTTATGCGAAGAATGATGCCAAGCTCTTCGAGGAGATACTCGACAATCTCATCGCTGACGAGCAGGAAAGGCTCTTCCGCAGGACCACTCAGGTGGAAGCCCCGCTCTCGCTTGCCTGCATACTGCAGGATTATGTGGACTGGGGTGCTGATGAGAAGGCGGTATGGAAGAAGTACGGGTCTGTTGTCTGCGGCATAGTTGAAAGTTATCTGCCGGGAGTACGCGCTGAGATTGCAATGCAGCCGAACGGTCTGCTCTGGGCCCAGAAGGACCGTACGGCCCTGTCCTGGATGAACGCCTATGTTGACGGATACCCTGTGACAGAGAGAGCCGGCTACCAGGTCGAAACCAACGCGCTCTGGTACAATGCAGTCTGCTATGCCATCGAAATGGAGCAAAAATACGGTCGCAAGAAGAATGACTTCGTTCAGAAGTGGACTCCGATCCGCGACATGATCAAGGCCAACTATCAGAAGACTTTCTGGAACGAGCAGCGCGGCTGCCTTGCCGACTATGTCGACAACAACGGTCAGAATATGGATATACGGCCTAACCAGCTCTGCCCGCTCGTATGCAAATATTCTCCTATAGACGATGAGCTCGCCCCTTCCATCCTCAGGGTGGTGGACGGTGAACTTGTGACCTCCCGCGGCATAAGGACCCTCTCTCCTAGGGATGTCAAGTACAAGGGAGTGTATGAAGGAGCCCAGAGGGACAGGGATCTTGCCTACCATCAGGGCTGCACCCGTCCTTGCCTGCTGGATCCGTATGTAAAGGTTTCCTTCCGCATCAAGGGACCTTCCTTCATCAAGAAGGCCGAATGGCTTGTGGAAGGATTCTATGAGGACCTCGGCCAGCATGGCGTGGGTGCCTTCTCGGAGCTTTATGACGGAGATCCACCTCACGCGCCGCACGGAGCCATATCTTCTGCGCTCAGCACGGCGGCTCTGCTTACCGTTGAACATATTCTGGACAAATACAGGGAGGAAGGAAAATGAAAGTATTGATGTTCGGTTGGGAGTTCCCGCCTCATATCGCGGGCGGACTCGGAACTGCCTGTGAAGGCATAGTCAAGGGACTTGCCCACAACGGAGTGGATGTGCTTTTTGTTATGCCTTCCGCCTCCGGGGACGAGGACCAGAGCTGTGCCAAGATACTCAACGCCAGCGATGTGGCCGTTTCCAATGTCAGTGACACGGTTGAGGAGTTCATCGATAAGGTGAAGTTTATCAACGTGGATTCCAACATCGTGCCTTACGTGGATCCGGATGAATACTTCGAGGCCATCGAGCAGATGAAGAAGAACAAGGTTCACGAGACCACCGTAGGCTTCGGACAGAAGTTCAAGTTCTCAGGCAAATACGGCGCCAACCTCCTTGAAGAGGTGTCCCGCTACGCCCAGGTTGGTGGTACCATAGCCATGCAGTATGACGGCCAGTTCGACGTGATCCACGCCCACGACTGGCTTACCTACCTTGCCGGTATTGCCGCCAAGGAACTCACGGGCAAGCCGCTGGTGGTGCACGTTCACGCCACTTCATACGACAGAGGCTCGGACGATATGGTGGATACCAGAGTGCTCGCCATAGAGAAGAAGGGTATGGAGGCCGCAGACAAGGTTGTGACCGTGAGTGACCTCACCCGCAATATTGTAATCAACAAGTACGGAATCGATCCTGCCAAGGTGGTGACTGTCCACAATGCGGTGGACTTCAGCGGCAGGAGCAAGATGGAAGTGGAAAGGGGAGTGAAGGACAAGATTGTCACCTTCCTCGGCCGCATCACCTTCCAGAAGGGTCCGGAGTATTTCATAGAGGCTGCAGCCAAGGTTCTCAAGAGAACCCGTAACGTCCGTTTCGTCATGGCCGGCAGCGGAGATATGATGAACAAGGCTATCCGTCAGGTGGCAAGGCTCGGCATCTCCGACCGTTTCCACTTCACGGGCTTCCTCAGGGGACAGGAAGTGCAGAAGATGTTTGCACTCTCGGATGTTTATATCATGCCGTCAGTGTCCGAGCCTTTCGGCATCTCGCCGCTTGAGGCGATGCAGTCCAACGTGCCTTCAGTCATTTCCCACCAGTCAGGAGCCGCAGAGGTGCTCAAGTATGCCCTCAAGGTGGATTTCTGGGATGTAGATGCAATGGCCGACCAGATTTATGCCCTGCTCAATTATCCGGCTCTTGCCGATTTCGCAACCAAGCATGGTTACGACGAAGTGAATGAGCTCAAGTGGGATGGAGCCACTGCCAAGCTCAAGAAAGTTTATGAATCAGTAGTCAAGTAACAATATGAAAAAATCAGTTTGCCTTTACTTTCAGGTACACCAGCCAACCCGACTCCGCCTCTATCGTTTCTTTGATATAGGCAAGGATTCCCATTACTACGACGACTTCGCCAACAGAACCATACTCAAGAGAATAGCCCAGAAGTGCTATCTTCCTATGAATGAGCTGCTGCTGGATGCCATCAACTGCAATAAGGGTAAGTTTAAGCTTGCCTTCTCAATATCAGGCTCCGCCCTGGAGCAGTTCGACCGCTACGCTCCGGAAGTTCTTGACAGTTTCAAGAAACTTGCCGACACCGGTTGCGTCGAATTCCTCTGCGAAACCTACAACCACTCGCTTGCATCCCTTGCCTCAAGGCAGGAGTTCGAGCACCAGGTAAACAAGCACAAGGAAGCCATCGAACACTATTTCGGCGTGACTCCAAAGACCTTCCGCAACACCGAACTCATCTATTCCGACAGCATAGGAAAGGATGTGTACGATCTCGGATTCAAGACCATACTCACGGAAGGAGCACGTCACATCATGGGATGGCAGAGTCCTAACTATCTTTACAGGAATGAAATCAAGAGCGGTCTCAAGGTGCTTCTCAGGAACTATTCCCTCAGCGATGACATTGCCTTCCGCTTCTCCAACAGGGCCTGGTCCGAGTGGCCTCTCACTGCCGAGAAATATCTGGAATGGCTCAAGGCTGCAGAAGGTGAAATCGTAAACCTCTTTATGGATTATGAGACCTTCGGCGAGCATCAGAGCGAGGATTGCGGCATCTTCAGCTTTATGCGCGCCCTTGCAGATTTCGTATGCAAGGATTCCGAACTTGAATTTGTCACCCCTTCGAGGGCGGCAACCAAGCATAAGCCGGTGGGTGAAATCTCCGTTCCGGAGGCCATCTCCTGGGCTGATGAGGAGAGGGATCTCTCCGCCTGGCTCGGAAACGAGCTTCAGCAGGATGCCTACAACAAGCTTTATGCCCTTGAGGAGAAGCTCTCTCTCGCGGACAATGAAGCTCTTTGGGCTGACTACGGTCACCTTCAGGAGAGTGACCACCTTTATTACATGTGCACAAAATTCTTCTCTGACGGAGAAGTGCATAGCCGTTTCAACCCTTACTCGGGGCCGTATGACGCATTCATCAACTAT
>SFJB01000052.1 GCA_004555145.1 Bacteroidales bacterium
CCTTTGGAGGATGATACTTCACGCATTGCTTCTGCAAAGCGGAATCTTTCTTGGAATGTGAGAAAATTTCCACAAGGCATAGCAACGCCGACAAGCGGATTTCGTGGTATTCGGATCTTATGGCTTCTTCCAGTTCCCTGAAGCCAAGCTGCTTCCACACGGTCTTGACCACTCCCCTGGTGAAAGGTACCTTGATTCCCAGGAAGCGGTCCCCTTCTCCGTACTGCCCCTTGCCGGTCTTAAAGAAACGGGACAGGCCTTCAACCTGGCCGGGATCTGCAAGGGTGAGCATTTCGCGTATAAGTATGTTTTCGCAAGCAACTGTCATAAACGCGCCAGGATGCAGTTTGTCATTGTTGTGCCAGGATGCAGTTTGTCATATACGCGCCAGGATGTAGTTCAGAATTGCGTCCTCGCGGGTAAAGTCGTCTATCTGCAAATCGCTGTACTGCGCCACGACTTCACGTTCCACGGTGGTGGTGAGACCAATCACCATAGAGCCGCTGGCTTTCCCCGCCTTGAGTCCGTTGATGCTGTCCTCGAACACGACACTGTGTGCCGCATCGCTGCCGCAGCGCTCCATAGCCTTGAGGAAGCAGTCCGGGTCAGGCTTCGATGCTGCAAAATCCTCGCTGGTAAGGATGTAATCAAAGCATTCCTTCAACTCCGGATGGATTTTGTATACACTGTTCATCTTGGGCAGGTTGGAACTCGTAACGATTGCCGTCCTGAAACCCGCGGCACGAGCCTTGCTGACGAACTTCATCACTCCAGGGATATACGGATATTGCATATTTGCCTCATACTCATCAAGTTTCGCGACAAGTTCATCCTGCATCTCCTTGCTGTCAGCGAAATGTGTCGCAAGTATTGATGTCAGGGTGCTTCCTTTTATACTGTCTCCGAAATGTTCCACTCCGAGAAATTCCAAACCCATGCGATCCCAGAAAATCGAATAATCGTGCTCTGAATCGACCACTACTCCGTCAAAATCAAACAATAAGGCATTGTACATACAACTCAAGTTTCGCAAGCATTTAATTATTTGTTATCGAGAGAGTTGTGCAGGCTGGCGAAACTCCTGCCACCGCACCACTCTCCATTTGCACACTACTGCTCAACCGCATCATAATACTTGTCGAAGAGTTTACGCAGACGCGGTCTGTTATTAAGGATGAGGCGAAACTCTGCCAACCTGGCCGCGTTGGGAGATTCCGGTATCCAAAGCTTCAGGTACCCGCCTTCGGCGTACTTCTCTGCCATATGTGCGAGCAGGCGCTGCCAATGCCCTTCGCGGTCGAGTTCCGGATAATGCGCCATCCCGAACTGCACGGTGCGCCGTATTATGGTCTCGGCATCGATCTGGCGGTCTGCCTCAGCCACAATGCGACCGTAAATGCTGCGCGGCTCTCGCCCGCCTGAAGCCCTGTGATCCTCCACTGCCTGAGCCATGATCTCTATCTGCGCCTCGTCAAACCACTCCCGCAGTCGCCTGTCGGAACGGAGCAGGCGACCCGACACGAGATGGTGGGTTTTCCTGTCCTCGGCAAGTCCAATGTCGTGGTATGCGGCAATGACATAGACCATATCCATATCCAGGCCGTAATGCTTTGCAAGCTCAAGGCTGCAGCTGATCACATAGTCCACGTGGTCCCTGCGATGTGCCGCATCGAAAGCATCGTAGCGCGGCAGGATTTCACTCCCGATATAATCCTTCAACATAGACTGCAAAAATACATATTTGTAATTTTTTGCACAATAGTGAAAGCTCTCTTGCGTATGAGCCGGACATTTTTTAAATTAGCGTGATTTCCCGAAAGAGGGAGAAATAACGATGAAAAGAGCAATCTTCATATTCATTTATGCGTTCTTGCTGCTCTGCGGCTGCAAGACAGGAAGCCGGGAAGCGGACCGCGTGGCGCTGAAACTGGACCTGTACGACAGCGGCAGCGAAATCTCCCATGACAAGCCGGACCTCATATACCTAGTCTCAACCAACGTCCTTTCCGCCACCGATTCCGAAGGCAGACCTCAATACATTGCCGCCCTCAACGACACGGACAGGATGTACTTCAAGAAGGAGTTCGACTACGTGAACGCAAACATCTCCCGGGGAGACTTCAACCTCATTGCCCCTTATTACCACCAATATACCTTCGAGAGCATACAGCTTGACGGGGAAGACTTCGAGCCTGTGTATAAGCAGGTTACGCAAGAAGTATGCGAGTTCTTCGACTGGTATGTCAGTTCCTGCAACGGGGGCCGCAAGTTCGTTCTCGCAGGCTTCAGCCAAGGTGCAATGCTGGTATTGGAACTGCTCAGACACATGGACAGCGAAGCCTTTTCCAGGATGGCGGCCGCATATATGATAGGCTACCGTCTCAGCGAAGATGACCTGAGGCATCCGCAGGTCAATGCGGCCAGTTGCGCTGACGACAGGCAGGTGGTGATATCCTTCAATTCCGTGGCGTCAGCGGAAGGGCTGTGGGAACTCGTCAGCGGAGAAGCTGCCTGCTGCATCAATCCGCTCAACTGGAGGACTGATTCCACGCCCGCGCAATTCAGCTACGACGGCGACACGGGCACGGTCAGGGTGGACCCGGAGCTCAACGTGCTGATGGTGGACATCAATCCCGGGAAATATGAAAGATGGATGCGCGAGAGCCCGGTATTTTCCTTCCTTAACCCCGCCAACCGTCACCACTGGGACCTTATGTTCTATGCCCGAGAAATCCACGACAATGCGCTCCTGCGCGTCCAAAAGCAATAAATCAGGTTTGACGGGAAAGATTACATCAGGCAAGAACACATCAGAAAAAATGCATCAGGCAATAACACATAAACAAATGACTACAAACAATAACATAGCGATATGGCCGAAATAAGACAGTTAATCGAGTGCGTTCCCAATTTCAGCGAGGGACGCGACAAGGGCGTGATTCGCCAGATTACGGATACAATAGAACAAAGCGGAGGCGTCAAATTGCTGGACGTGGATCCGGGCGAGGCAACCAACCGCACCGTAGTCACTTTCGTGGGAGAACCGCAAGCCGTGCTCGAAGCGGCATTCAGATCAGTCAAGAAAGCAGCGGAACTCATCGATATGCGCAAGCACCACGGAGCTCATCCCCGTATGGGTGCAACCGATGTGCTTCCGCTTATCCCCGTAAGCGGCATAAGTCTGGAGGAATGCGCGAAGCTCGCACGCCAGCTCGCAAAGCGAATCGCAGACGAACTGGCAATACCATGCTACTGCTACGAAGCTGCCGCATTCACTCCCGAGCGCAAGAACCTCGCCGTATGCCGAGAAGGTGAATATGAGGCACTTGCAGAGAAACTTTCCACCCCGGGCAAAGAGCCTGATTTCGGTGCACGCGCCCTGGATGAAGATCTTGCACGCAGCGGCTGCACGGCAGTTGGTGCCAGGGATTTCCTCATTGCGGTGAACTTCAACCTCAATACCACTTCCACCCGAAGAGCCAATGCGATAGCCTTCGACGTGCGCGAAAAAGGACGTCCTCAGCGCGAGGGCGGGAGCGTGGTCGGGAAGCCGGTACTCGATGCCGAAGGCAAGCCGCTGATGATTCCTGGCACGCTCAAGGGAACCAAGGCAATAGGCTGGTACATAGAAGAATACGGCATCGCCCAGGTTTCGATGAACATCACCGACATCAATCTCACCCCGCTGCACGCAGCATTTGACGAAGTGTGTCGCTGCGCGCAGAATCGCGGCATACGCGTCACCGGCACCGAGATTGTGGGCCTGGTCCCTGAACGCACCCTCATCGAAGCGGGGAAGTATTTCCTGCGCAAGCAGCAGAGATCCTGCGGCATCCCAAAGGAGGATATACTGAAAGTTGCAATCAAGTCGATGGGGCTCGACGATCTCAAAGCTTTCGATCCGAAGGAGAAGGTAATTGAGTATATGATTGACTCCGAATGCAGTACAAAGCTCACCTCTCTGAGCGTAAAGGGTTTCGCCGACGAGACGGCACGCGAATCCCCTGCCCCGGGAGGCGGATCTGTGTCCGCATATATGGGAGCGATGGGTGCAGCTTTGGGCACTATGGTCGCCAACCTCTCCTCCCACAAAGCAGGCTGGGACGAACGCTGGGAGGAATTCAGTGAATGGGCGGAGAAAGGAATGGAAATCGAACGGGAACTCCTCGCACTGGTGGATGAGGACACCGAAGCCTTCAACAGAATCATGGCCGCCTTCGGCCTTCCCAAGGCAAGTGAGGAAGACAGGAAACTGCGTTCCAAGGCCATTCAGGAAGCAACTCTCTTCGCGGCACAGGTGCCTCTGCGCACTATGAAGACGGCCGGAATGATCTTTCCTCTGTGCCGCGAGATGGTGGAGAAAGGCAATCCCAACAGCGTATCCGATGCTGGTGTAGGTGCTCTTGCAGCAAGGGCGGCAATTTTGGGTGCCGGTCTGAACGTAAAGATCAACGCCTCCTCCCTCAAGGACAAGGAGCAGGCTGCCTCGCTCATAAATGAAGCTGAGCAGCTAATGGCCATGGCCGTCAGTGAAGAGGCGGCAATACTCGAAATGGTAGAAAAGGTAATCGCAAAATAGACATAGAATGATAAGCAAGGAACAGTTTGCCGCAGAGATACGCGCCGGAATTCCCGACGTGTTGCCTGCCCCGAAACCATACGACAAGGAAATCAACCACGCCCCGAAGCGCAAGGACATACTCAGCGGGGAGGAAAAGAAGCTCGCACTGCGCAACGCGCTCAGATACTTTCCCAAAAAGTTCCACGCCACGCTTGCACCCGAGTTCGCACAGGAGTTGAAGGACTACGGCCGCATATATATGTACCGCTTCCGTCCCGACTATGACATGTATGCCCGCCCAATCGACGAATACCCGCACAAATCGCGTCAGGCGGCTGCAATCATGTTGATGATACAGAACAACCTCGACCCGGCAGTCGCCCAGCACCCTCACGAACTCATCACCTACGGCGGCAACGGAGCAGTGTTCCAGAACTGGGCGCAATACCGCCTTGCGATGAAGTACCTCAGCGAGATGAGCGACGAGCAGACCCTGGTGATGTACTCCGGGCACCCGCTAGGGCTCTTCCCGTCCCACAGGAACGCTCCAAGGGTGGTAGTCACCAACGGAATGGTGATTCCAAACTACTCCAAACCGGATGATTGGGAAAGACTCAATTCCCTGGGAGTCAGCCAGTACGGGCAGATGACCGCAGGCTCCTATATGTACATAGGTCCTCAGGGCATAGTACACGGCACCACCATCACGGTACTCAACGCCGCACGCAAGAGACTCAATTCCGGCTCGGGAAGCAAGGATCTGGGCGGAATGCTCTTCGTATCTTCCGGCCTGGGAGGAATGTCCGGTGCCCAGCCTAAGGCAGGCAACATAGCGGGAGTGGTGAGCGTGGTGGCTGAAATCAACCCCAAGGCAGCACAGAAACGCTATGACCAGGGTTGGGTGGACGAACTGCACGGCAATCTGGATGAACTCATTCCAGCAATCCGCAGCGCCGTGGAGCAGAAGAAGACGGTGTCCATGGCCTATGTAGGCAATGTGGTAGATCTGTGGGAAAGGCTTGCAGACGAAGACATAAGGGTGGATCTGGGAAGCGACCAGACCTCCCTGCACAATCCTTGGGCAGGAGGCTATTACCCTGCTGGAATGAGTCTGGAAGAATCAAAGGCTATGATGGCTGAACAGCCTGAGCTCTTCAGGGAGAAGGTCCAGGAGTCGCTCCGGCGTCAGGTGGCAGCGATCAATCGCTTGACTGACAAGGGAATGTACTTCTTCGACTATGGCAATGCCTTCCTTCTCCAGTCCAAGCGGGCAGGAGCGGATGTATGCAAGGCGGACGGTTCTTTCCGCTATCCTTCCTATGTGCAGGACATTATGGGACCTATGTTTTTCGACTATGGTTTCGGACCTTTCCGCTGGGTTTGCACTTCCGGCAAAGCTGAGGACCTTGCTGCAACTGACCGCATTGCGGCGGAGGTGATGGAAGGAATCATGGCAGAGGCTCCCGAGGAGATAAAAGGCCAGATGGCGGACAACATACACTGGATCAGGGAAGCCAGCAAAAACAGGCTTGTCGTGGGATCCCAGGCCAGGATACTGTACGCCGACGCGGAGGGCAGGAGCAAAATCGCCCTTGCGTTCAACGAAGCAATCAGGAAGGGCGAAATCACCGCCCCGATAGTGCTGGGACGCGACCACCACGACGTGTCCGGCACAGACTCCCCTTTCCGTGAGACCAGCAACATATACGACGGATCACAATTCTGCGCCGACATGGCAATTCAGAACGTAATCGGAGACTCCTTCCGCGGTGCCACCTGGGTATCCATACACAACGGAGGAGGTGTAGGCTGGGGTGAGGTCATCAACGGAGGTTTTGGTATGGTGATTGACGGAGGAGAAGACAGCGACCGCCATATTCGGGAGATGCTCTTCTGGGATGTCAACAACGGAATTGCCCGCCGCAGCTGGGCCCGCAACGAGGGCTCTGTGCGCAGCATAGAAAGGGAGATGAAAAGGTCTCCGGGTCTGAAAGTAACACTCCCGAATTTTGTTAACGAAGAGATTTTAGACAGCATCAATTTTTAGTTCAAGCACTTGAATATTATGAAAATACACAAAATATCATCCGAGCACCTCTCCATCTCTCAAATAAGCGAGATCATCAAGGGGAATTACAGGCTCGAACTCAGCGAGGAGGCCCGCGAACGTATACGGCATTGCCGCGAATATCTCGACAACAAGATCTCAACCGACACCAAACCCGTCTATGGAGTGACCACCGGTTTCGGTTCTCTCTGCAACGTCTCCATAGGAAAAGACAACCTTGCCCAGCTTCAGGTCAACCTCATAATGTCCCATGCCTGTGGCACAGGTGACAGGGTCCCGAACGAAATAGTGAAGATCATGTTGCTGCTCAAGATCCAGAGCCTCAGCTATGGCTACTCCGGCTGCAAGCTTGACACTGTTGAGAGGCTGCTTGACTTTTTCAACAACGACATCTACCCTGTGGTATATATGCAGGGTTCACTAGGTGCTTCCGGCGACCTGGTTCCACTTGCCCACCTTTCCCTTCCTCTCATAGGCCTGGGAGAAGTTGAATACAAAGGCAATCTCCTAAGCGGCAAGGATATGCTCAGAAAGATGGGTTGGAAGCCAATACAGCTTGCATCCAAGGAAGGTCTCGCCTTGCTGAACGGCACCCAGAACATGAGCGCTTTCGCAGTCTGGGCTATCATCCGGAGCCGCAGGCTCAACGACTGGGCTGACAAAATCGCTGCAATGTCCCTCGACGCATATTATGGACTCGTGGAACCATTCACGGACGCCGTACATCAGGTACGTCCCCACAAAGGTCAGATAGACACCGCCGCCCATATGCGGCAGCTTCTCGAAGGCAGCGAAATAGTCCAGAAGCCCAAATCATACGTGCAGGATCCTTATTCCTTCCGCTGCGTGCCACAGGTCCACGGTGCGGTCAAGGACACTCTCTCATATGTGGAATCCGTGATTGACACTGAAATCAACTCGGCCACGGACAATCCTACAGTATGCCCGGACGATGACATCATCATCTCTGCCGGCAACTTCCACGGGGAGCCTATTGCATTGCCGATGGACTTCCTCGCAATTGCGCTCAGCGAATTGGCGAACATTTCCGAAAGGCGCATCTACAAGCTGGTTTCCGGCACCCGCGGACTTCCAAGCTTCCTGGTTGCGAACCCTGGCGTAAACAGCGGCTTCATGATTACCCAGTACACCGCCGCATCCGTGGTAAGCCTCAACAAGAGCCTGTGCAATCCCGCATCCGTGGACAGCATACCTTCCTGCCAGGGTCAGGAAGACCACGTGAGCATGGGTGCAAATGCTGCAATCAAGCTCTACAAGGTTGTGCTCAACACCGAACGCGTGCTCGCAATAGAGCTGTTCAACGCTGCCCAGGCGCTGGAATTCCGCCGTCCGCTGAAGTCCTCTCCGGCCATAGAGGAGCTCTTCAACGAATACCGCAAGAGCGTGCCTTTCATCATCAATGATGAGGTAATGTACCCTTATATCAAGAAATCAATCGAATTCCTGAACCGCTGATGCGCACTCTGATTACCGGAATACGTTTCCTCGCAGGAGTGGACCACGATTTCAAGGACAGGCTGCAGGGCGGAGAAATGTCGCGTTTCGAGTGCATTGAGGACGCGTGGCTGCTGGTTGAGGACGGTCGCATCGCCGACTTCGGCCGAATGTCGGAATCCAGCGTGCAGATTGCCGCCGAACGGAGGATTGATGCCGGTGGAGGCAGCGTACTCCCCTGCTGGTGCGACCCCCATACCCATATAGTCTATGCCGGGAGCCGGGAGGGTGAGTTCGTCGACAAGATTCGTGGTCTGAGCTACGCCGAGATTGCAAAGCGCGGAGGAGGCATACTCAACTCCGCCGACCTTCTGCATACGCAGAGCGAGGATGAGCTCTACACCCAGGCAGCTTCGCGAGCGAGGGAGATGATGCTCAAGGGCAGCGGGTGCATTGAAATCAAGAGCGGTTACGGTCTGAACACGGAAGACGAGCTCAAGATGCTCAGAGTCATACGCCGCTTGCGGGACACCATACCTGCGAGGGTTGTATCCACCTTCCTCGGAGCGCACGCAGTCGGACGCGGGCACAGCAGGGAAAGTTATGTACGCCTGCTGATAGACGAGATGATTCCTGAAGTCGGCAGACAAGGACTTGCTGATTATATAGACGTGTTCTGCGACACCGGTTTCTTTACCCCTGAAGACACTGCCCGCATATTGGAAGCAGGGGCGAAATGGGGTATGAGGCCAAAAATACACGCAGACGAACTTGACTCCTCCGGCGGAGTGATTGTGGGTGTGGAGCACGAAGCCCTCTCTGTTGACCACCTTGAGAGCATGGCGGATGCCCAAATCGAAACCCTTCGCGGAAGCAGAACCATGCCTACGCTGCTCCCAGGCACCTCATTCTTCCTCAATATGCCTTTCGCTCCTGCCAGGAAGATGATAGACGCCGGACTTGGCGTGGCGCTTGCCAGCGACTACAACCCCGGTTCTACCCCTTCGGGTGATATGAAGTTCGTGATTTCCCTCGCCTGCATAAAACTCAGAATGCTTCCTCAAGAGGCTCTGAATGCTGCTACAATAAATGCAGCCTATGCTATGGGCTTGAGTTCGGAATACGGGTCAATAGCCAGGGGAAAAGTAGCCAACTTCTTTATAACCAGGCCAATACCATCGCTCGAATACATTCCTTACGCATACACCAGTCCCTTGATCGGAAAGGTGTTCCTCAAAGGTGAGGAATTCAAAGCCTAGTGTTCGAGCAGTTTGCTCACCAGAGTGCCCAACAGAGGCACGCGGGTCCAGGAGTATGGCATATACCTGAAAGGATTGTCTATTCGTGGACTTGACTTGAGTATGGATTTGTAGTGGGTAAAGGCATCGAAGCTCTTCTTCCCATGATATGAGCCCATACCGGAATTGCCTACGCCTCCGAATGGCAGGTTCTTGCCCACGAAGTGCAGTATGGTGTCGTTGATGCAGGCTCCACCGGAACTTGTCCTGCGCATCACCGTCTTTCCGGAGCGGCCGAAATAGTAGAGGGCAAGCGGCTTTTCCCCGGCATTGACGAGGTCCAGAGCCTCCTCCAGGCTGCCGAATTCCATCAGAGGCAGCACAGGTCCGAAGATCTCTTCCCGCATTATGGGAGCATCAGGACCTGAAGGACGCACCAGGGTCGGAGCTATGAACCTCGCATCAGCATCCCTCTCCCCACCGAATATGATACGGCTGTCGTCTATATAGGAACACACACGTGAGTATGCCTTTTCACTCACCATACGCACATAGTGGGGCGAAGACTTGGGATCATCCCCCAGCAGGGATTCGAAGGCAGCCTTGAGTTCACGGACGAATTCTTCGCTTATGTCCTTGTGCACCAGAAGGTAATCAGGAGCTACGCAGGTCTGACCTGCGTTCAGCAGCTTCCCCCAGGCAATGCGGCGCGCGGCAGTTTCCAGACGGGCATCTCTGTCCACAATGCAGGGGCTCTTGCCACCGAGTTCCAGCACCACCGGGGTGAGATTCTTCGAGGCTGCCTGCATCACCACCTTCCCAAGAGCCGGACTGCCTGTAAAGAAAATGCAATCCCAGCGCTGCTCGAGGAGAGCAGTGTTCACCTTCCTGTCACCTTCGAAAATTGTCACAAGTTCCTCCGGGAAGGTGTCCCGGATCATATCGCTCAAAGCCCGGCTGACATTCGGAACATAAGGTGAGGGCTTCAGACATACGGTGCATCCGGCTGCAAGTGCAGCAGCAAGCGGATTGAGAAGCAACTGCACGGGATAGTTCCAGGGAGCAATCACCAGCACGCAGCCAAGCGGCTCAGGCAGGATGCGGGAGCAGGAATTGAAGAGTTTAAGAGGGGTGGCGACCCTGCGTTCAGCCGCCCAGCGGTCAATATGCCGGAGCTGGTGGCGTGTTTCGGCTATGACTATGCTGAGCTCTGTCATATATGCCTCCTCCCTGGATTTGTGGAGGTCTTTCCAAAGGGCATCGTAAAGGGCATCAGACCACTTGTCCAAAGCGGAAAGCAGGGCCTTCAGGCTCTGTTTCCTGGACTTCGGATCCATCGTGGCTCCGCTTGAGAAATATCTTCTCTGAGCCTCCGTTCTTTCCTTCACGGATTCCATTACTTGCAGGTCATTATTTCAAGCACAAGCCTGTCCGTCTCGTTCATTCCGTCTCGGCCTATCCTCGTGAGATTGTGTATTGACTTGTCCACATCATCGTCAATGATGCCTTCCACGCTGCTGACGCACTCGTGTTCCATTGCCATCATTGCCGAGAGCACTGCCGTAGACACGCCGCTGGTCAGTTTCATTGCGCAACTCGGTTTGGCTCCGTCGCAAATCATTCCGGTAAGATTGGCTATCATATTCTTCACGGCATAGGTAATCTCCCGGTATCCGCCTCCCATAAGGTAGGTGATGCCGCAGCTGGATCCAGTTGACGCCACGACGCAGCCACAGAGGGCCGAAAGGCGTCCAAGGCTCTGCTTGATGTAGATTGCAGTGAGGTGGCTCAGAACAAGTGCGCGAGTCATCTGCTCCAGTCCGGCCCCGTTTTCCTCCGCATATACGACCACCGGAAGGGTTGCGGCTATACCCTGGTTTCCCGAGCCGGAATTGCTCATCACCGGTATCATAGCCCCCGCCATACGGGCATCGCAGGCTGCGGATGTATATGAAAGCATACGGGAAAAAATGCTGTCGCCCATAGTCTGCTGCTCCAGCTCGCGCTTCAGTATCTTGCCCAGTTTGTGGCCGTATTCCCCCTGGAATGAGGCTTCTGCAGCAGCCTTGTTGAGCCTGCGGGCTTCGAGTATGAACTCAATCTCCTCCAGGGGAGCTGTAGTCGCAAATTCCCATACAGTGCTCAGATTCAGCTCGGGACAGAGTTCCTCCCCATCCTCGCTCCCGCTCTTCTCACCACGCCTGTCCAGGAGGAGTTCGTCTCCCCTGCTCAGGAAGATGAAGTTCGTATGTCCTCCGGCTATTATAGCGCAAGCACTCTTGTTCCGGGTGCGGACTTCTACCTCCACGTAGAGTTTTTCGCTTATGCCCTCCTTCAGGCTTATCTTCACGCGCCTGTCTTCAATGAAAGCCTTTGCCCGTTCCACATCCTCCTGCGTAATGTCTTTCAGGACTTCAAGCCCGTATCCGGAATTTCCCGCAAGGGCTCCAAGAGCAACGGCTATGGGAAGGCCGGTCATTCCCGTGCCGGGGATGCCGACTCCCATGGCATTCTTGAGTATGTTTGCGCTCAGAAGTACGTTCACTGTCTCCGGCTCGCCATCCAGAAGTTCGGACGCCCTGGAGGTACAAAGGGCAACTGCAACCGGTTCAGTGCATCCTATGGCGGGAACGACCTCCCGCTTGATCAGGGCCACTATGGCCTTTCTATCTTTTTCAGGCAGCATATCCTATTCATAACTCAAGTTTCGCAAGTGATAACTTATTATGGTCCTGAAGGTTGTGCCGCTTGCGAAACTTCTTCCCCACGCACATTACCCTGTTAACGAGGACCCATCCCTAAATCCCTTCCCCCGGGGAAGGGACTTACT
>SFJB01000053.1 GCA_004555145.1 Bacteroidales bacterium
AACTGTCTCACCTTTAGGCTTTTAGGAATATTTGCTTGTAACTTGTTGTAAATCAATCAGTTAATTATTTTCCGATACAAAACCTCCCAAAAATCTCTCCCAGTACCTCATCGGTTGAGATCTCTCCAGTGATGGTTCCTAAGTGGGAGATGGCGTCGCGAAGGTCCTCAGCGAGAAGGTCGGTAGGGAGTTGGAGTTCGAGGCCGGAAGCGACTTTGTCAAGGGCTTCGGCGGAGGCGCGAAGGGCTTCGGCGTGTCGGGCATTGGTGACGAGAAGATCGCTCCCGGAGTCGGGAGAACAGCATGAAGCGAGCGTATCCAGGAGTTTTTCGAGACCTAAACCAGTCTTTGCACTAATCTCAAGAACGTTTGCGTCAATCCCTTTATCTTCAAGTAAAGAAACAAATATGTTAGCGCGCATAACATTTTTGTTAGCATGTGGATTATCCGCAATGTCGAGCTTATTCAGCAGCAGAACGAGCTTCTGATCCTCGGATGACATACAGGAGGCTAGTTCACAGGCCTGTGCAAGGAGTTCGTCGGGATCAAGTGCAGCATCCAACACTCCTAACACCACGAAGGCTTCGCGTATCTTGGCGCGGCTCCTCTCGATGCCCATACGCTCGATGCAGTCATCGCTTTCCCTGAGTCCGGCGGTATCGATGAAGCGCATCAGGATTCCACCCAGTACGCAGCCTTCTTCTATGGTGTCCCGGGTGGTGCCGGGAATAGGGGAGACTATGGCCCGGTCGTCGTGCAGCAAAGCGTTGAGAAGGGTACTTTTACCGCTGTTCGGGGCACCCGCAATCGCGACCGGCACACCGTTTCTGATGGCGTTTCCGGCACGGAACGAGTTGCACAGAGAGCGGCAGCGTTGCGTGGCGCTGTCCAGCAGTTCGCGCAATCTGGCCCTGTCGGCGAACTCCACCTCCTCCTCGCTGAAGTCAAGTTCCAGTTCCATGAGCGCCGAAAGCTCCACCAGGGATGCTCGAATTTGCCTGAGTTCGCTGGAATACCCTCCACGCAACTGTGTTCCCGCGACCCGCAACTGCGCCTCGGACTGGGCGGCGATAACATCTGCAACCGCCTCTGCCTGAGCAAGATCCATTTTTCCATTGAGGAAAGCGCGGCGCGTGAATTCACCTGGCTCCGCCATACGGCAGCCCTTTGAGCACAGCAGTTCCAGTATGCGGCTTACTATATAGGGTGAGGCGTGGCAATATATTTCGGCTGCATCCTCCCCGGTGTAGGAGTGCGGAGCGCGGAATATCCCCACAAGCACATCGTCCACATCGGCGAACTGAGCCCGTTTCAAACGGTATCCCGGGCTGGATGCGGCATTCCCGTGCGTGAATTCAAGAAGGGAATCCAGAGTAGGGAAGCACTGCGTACCGCTGATGCGAATTATGGAAACGGCACCTCCACCCACGGAAGACGCAGGTGCGCATATAGTGTCTGAAAGAGGGGAGAGGGACATAAACTTAGCTTATATTTTTTTACAAAAATAGTGAATAAATCACTATATTTGTGCCACGAAACATAAATTCATCATTCTGGAATATGATTTACACAAAAGAAGTGCAGCAGATGTGCTGCGTTGCTAAAGGCGCCAACCACGCCAACGCCCCTATTCCTGAAGAGGGAAAGTGGGTGCATGCAAAAGAAATCAAGGACATTTCCGGTCTCACCCACGGCATCGGCTGGTGCGCACCTCAGCAGGGTTGCTGCAAGCTCACCCTCAACGTGAAGGACGGCATCATCGAAGAGGCCCTCGTGGAGACTCTCGGATGCTCCGGTATGACACACTCAGCTGCAATGGCTTCTGAGATTCTCCCGGGCAAGACTCTCCTTGAGGCTCTCAACACCGACCTCGTTTGCGACGCCATCAACACCGCAATGCGCGAGCTCTTCCTCCAGATTGTTTACGGCCGCACCCAGTCCGCTTTCTCAGAGGGCGGTCTTGCAATCGGCGGTTCGCTCGAGGATCTCGGAAAGAACCTCCGCAGCCAGGTTGGTACGATGTACGGCACCAAGGCAAAGGGCAGCCGCTACCTTGAAATGACCGAAGGCTACTGCACCCGTATGGCTCTTGACTCCAACAACGAAGTCATCGGCTACGAGTTCGTCAACCTCGGCAAGCTCATGGATGCTCTCAAGGCAGGCGCAAGCGGACCTGAGGCCATCGAGAAGGCAAAGGGTACCTATGGCCGTTTCAATGACGCTGTGAAGTATATTGATCCACGTAAAGAGTAAGAGACTATGGCACTTTTCGAAAGCTACGAGCGCAGAATTGATCAGATCAACGCCGCTCTCAACAAATACGGTATCAAGGATATCGACGAGGCCAAGGCCATCTGTGACGCCAAAGGCATCGATCCATACAAGATGTGCGAAGACACCCAGAAGATCTGCTTTGAGAATGCAAAGTGGGCTTATGTAGTGGGAGCCGCCATCGCCATCAAGAAAGGCTGCACCAATGCCGCTGACGCTGCCGAGGCAATAGGTGAGGGTCTGCAGGCATTCTGCATCCCGGGTTCCGTTGCTGACGACCGCAAGGTGGGTCTCGGACACGGCAACCTCGCCGCAAGACTGCTCCGCGAGGAGACCGAGTGCTTCGCTTTCCTTGCCGGCCATGAGTCATACGCTGCAGCAGAAGGCGCCATCAAGATTGCCGAAATGGCAAACAAGGTGCGCAAGAAGCCACTCCGCGTTATCCTCAATGGTCTTGGAAAGGACGCAGCAAAGATCATCTCCCGCATCAACGGTTTTACCTACGTGCAGACCGAGTTCGACTACTATACCGGTGAGGTGAAGGAAATTGCAAGAACCCGCTACTCTGACGGCGTTCGCGGCGGTGTGAACTGCTACGGTGCTGACGACGTACGCGAGGGCGTTGCAATCATGTGGAAGGAGAACGTTGACGTTTCCATCACCGGAAACTCAACCAACCCGACCCGTTTCCAGCACCCTGTTGCAGGCACTTACAAGAAGGAGCGCGTGCTCGCAGGCAAGCCTTATTTCTCAGTTGCATCCGGCGGCGGTACCGGCCGTACCCTTCACCCGGACAATATGGCAGCAGGCCCTGCATCCTACGGTATGACCGATACCCTCGGACGTATGCACTCTGACGCACAGTTCGCAGGTTCTTCATCAGTTCCGGCTCACGTCGAAATGATGGGATTCCTCGGAATGGGCAACAACCCTATGGTAGGTGCAACGGTTGCAGTAGCAGTTGCGGTAGCACAGGCTATGTAATTATCCCAAGCTTACTCATAGACGGCGGAAATGCTTTGCAAGTGTTTCCGCCGTTTTTGTTATATTTGTGTAATGACACATAATAACCAAACGATATGATCAAGAAAAGCTATTTTGTTTGCGGAATACTTGCCTTGCTGAGCCTTGGAGCCGCTGCCCAGAGCTTCACGGAGTGGAAGGATCCCCGCGTGAACGCAATCAACCGTGCCCCTATGCACTCCAACTACTTTGCCTACGAAAGCCAGGCAAAGGCCGAGGCCGGCGACAAGGCGCATTCGGACAAGTACCTTAGCCTTAACGGCAAGTGGAAGTTCTTTTGGACCAGGGACCTGGACGGAAGGCCTGAGGGCTTCCAGGCTCCGGACTTCAACGACAAAGCTTGGAACGAAATGCCTGTTCCCGGAATCTGGGAACTCTACGGCTACGGAGACCCTACCTATGTGAATATGAAATACCCTTGGGAGAACCAGTACAGGAACAATCCTCCTTATGTCCCGGAGGTAAACAACCACAGCGGCTCCTACAGAAAGTCTTTCACAGTCCCGGCCGAGTGGAAAGGCAGGGACATCATAGCCCATTTCGGCTCCGTCACCTCCAACATCTACCTTTGGATCAACGGCAAGTTCGTGGGTTACAGTGAGGACAGCAAGCTCGAGGCTGAGTTCGACATCACCAGATACGTCAAGCCTGGTGAGGAGAACCTCTTCGCCTTCCAGGTCTTCCGCTGGTGCGACGGTTCCTACCTAGAAGACCAGGATTTCTTCCGGTTCTGCGGAGTGGGACGCGACTGCTACCTCTATGCCAGGGACAAGAAGCGCATCGAGGACATACGCGTGAACGTGGATCTTGACGAGGCATACAAGGACGCAAGCCTCAGGGTGGATCTGCGCCTGAAGGGCAAGCCTTCAGTCAGCTTGAGCCTCAGGGATGCTGAGGGCAGGGAAGTGGCCGCTGCCGCATCCAGGGGCGAGAGTGTGGAGATGAAGATCTCCAACCCATACAAGTGGACGGCAGAAACTCCATACCTCTATACCCTCTACGCCAGCACCGGCAGCGAAACCATACCTCTTAAGGTCGGATTCCGCAAGATAGAAATCAGGGACGCACAGGTGCTCATCAACGGCCAGCCAGTACTCTTCAAGGGTGCCGACCGCCACGAGCTCGACCCGGACAGGGGCTATGCCGTGAGCGAGGCCAGGATGATACAGGATATCCAGCTGATGAAGCAGTTCAACATCAACGCAGTACGCACCTGCCATTATCCGGACGACAACCGCTGGTACGAGCTCTGCGATCAGTACGGAATCTACCTCGTAGCCGAAGCGGATGTGGAGAGCCACGGTATGGGATACGGGGACAAGACCCTGGCAATACGCGAAGACTATGCACTGGCCCATATGGAACGCAACCAAAGGCACGTGCAGCGCGGCTACAACCACCCGAGCATCATCTTCTGGTCCCTTGGCAACGAAGCAGGATACGGACCGAATTTCGAGGCTGCATACGACTGGATAAAGTCCGAAGACAGCAGCCGTCCGGTGCAGTACGAGCGCGCCGGTTACGAAGGCAAGACGGACATTTACTGCCCTATGTATCTGAGGTACGCCGACTGCGAGGCCTACTGTCTTGACGAAAATATGACCAAGCCTCTCATCCAGTGCGAGTACGCCCACGCTATGGGCAATTCCGAAGGCGGCTTCAAGGAGTACTGGGACCTCATCCGCAAGTATCCGAAGTACCAGGGCGGTTTCATCTGGGACTTCGTGGACCAGAGCATACGTTGGGAAGGCATGAACGGCAGGATGATTTATGCCTACGGAGGTGACTTCAACCGTTACGATGCCAACGACCAGAACTTCTGCGACAACGGGCTCATCAGCCCTGACCGTGTGCCAAACCCTCATATGTATGAGGTCGGCTACTACTATCAGAATATCTGGACCGAAGCAGTGGACCTCTCTAAAGGCAGAATAAGCGTTTATAACGAAAACTTCTTCAGGGATCTCTCAGATGTATATATGGAATGGGAAGTTCTTGAGAACGGCGTACCGGTGCTCAACGGACGCGTGGACAGACTGGATGTTCCTGCCCAGCAGAGAAGGGAAATCAGCCTTCCTCTCGGGGATGCGGTCACAGGAGAGGGTGAAATCCTGCTCAATCTCAAATACAGACTCAAGCAGGCCCAGCCTCTGCTGCCTGCAGGCCACACCCTGGCTTACCAACAGCTCAGCATCCGCAGCTATAAGCCTTCAAGCCTCAAGCTCTGCGACAGCTCAGCTCCGACAATCAGGGACAATGACACCAGACTGCTCATAGTGGAGGGCAATGATTTCGTGCTCGAATTCAACCGCCGCAGCGGCCTTGTAACTCGTTACGAAGCCAATGGACGCCAGCTGCTCAAGGACGGAGCAAGCCTGAGGCCGAACTTCTGGAGGGCTCCTACGGACAATGACTTCGGTGCAGGCCTGCAGCGCCGCTACGAAGCCTGGAAGGACCCGGAAATGAAAGTGGAATCCTTCGAGAGCAGGATGGACGGCAACCAGGCAGTAGTGAATGTGACATTCGACATCAAGAGCCTCTTCGCGAAACTGCTCTTCGAATACAGGATCGATGCTTGCGGCGCAATCAAGGTCAGCGAGAAACTCGTCACAACCCCGGGAGCGAAGGTTTCAGAGTTCTTCCGTTTCGGAATGCGCATGGATATGCCGGAGAGTTTCGAGTACCTGCAATACTACGGACGCGGCCCTATGGAGAACTACGCCGACCGCAATAACTGCAGCCTGCTCGGTATATATAATCAGACCGTGACTGAGCAGTTCTACCCGTACATACGTCCTCAGGAGACCGGCACCAAGACCGACCTGCGCTGGTGGAGGGTGCTTGACCGCAGCGGCAGGGGTATTGAAGTCATCTCTGAAGTACCTTTCTCTGCATCAGCCCTGCACTACAGCATAGAGACACTCGACGACGGACCGAAGAAGCTCCAGCGCCACTCCCTAGAAATGGACCAGGATCCGCTCACAAGCCTCTGCATAGACAAGGTCCAGATGGGACTTGCCTGCGAGGACAGCTGGGGAGCCATCCCACTACCGGAGTACAGGCTCCCTTACCAGGACTACGAATTCGTATTTATCATAAAGCCTATATCCCTGTATTAGAATAATATACAGAGTCTTTTGCGGCCGGAGCCATTTACTTCTCCCTGTTGATGATGTAGATGCCTCCGGCCGACAGTATTCCGGCGACAAGATATTTCCAATAGAATGCCTCATTAAGGCAGAGGCAACTTGTCACTGCACCTATGACTGGAATCAGAGAGTTGTAAATTGCAACCTTGCCTACTGGATTGCAGCTTATAAGCTTGTTGTAGAGGCTGAATCCCAGGGTGGAAATGCATATGAGAAGGAAGAGAATCACCACTCCCCAGAGCGTAACCACAGGCAGGGTACCTCCCATCGCAAGGCCGCATATCAACAGGAGCAAACCGCCGAGTGCGAGACTGTAACCCGTACCCACGAAGATGTCGCAGCGCTTTCCAAGACCTCGGGTAAGCAGTCCGGCGCAAGCGGAGCAAACAGCATTGAGGATAATCATTCCGTCACCCATCAGGGTAAAACGCCCGCTGCCGGAACTGCCAAGGTTCAGGGAAAGGATTCCGGCAAATCCGAGAACGCAGCCGATAATCTTGCTTGAGCTCATCCTGTCGCTCTCGAAGAAGATGCAGGCAAGGATTACAAGCAGGAAGACGCCCAGGGAGTTGAGCATTGCGGCACGGGCCCCCGGACAATGTGAAAGGCCTATGTAGAAGCAGGCGTAATGGATGGTGGTGTTCAGCAGGGCAAATAGAAGGATATAGAAGAAGTCAAGCGGCTTGCTTACGGCAAAACTGCGTTTTCCCGCTGCTGCAATCAACAGGACAATAAGGCCGGAAATGGTAAACCGCACTCCTGCGAAGACCATCTTGCTGCCTGTCATATCGGAGTTGATGCCGAATTCGGCAAAGCCGAGTTTTATCAGGGGATAGGCCCAGCCCCAGGCGGTAGCTGCAAGTATGGCAAAAAGGCTCACAAAGAGCGGTCTTCGGAATATGCTTGTCTTTTCAGTCATCAGGCGTAAAGTTCCTTAAGCTTCTCGGCCACAATTAGGGCAGCCTGCTCCACGATAGCGCTGCAAGGTCTTTTACGATAGTATTCGGCAGTCCTTTCTGAAGGGGCCGGGGATTCCTGGGCCTTAGCCTGTAGTCCGAGGAGCTCACGGCAGATGATGCTTCCCCCGTTGCTCTCCCTGAAAGCGGCTGCAAATTCCTGCACCAGGGCATAGTTGGCCTTTCTGGAGTCCATCACAGATGGATCGTCGGCAGGAGAGATGAATCCCGCCATCATCGTACAGCCGCTGAAGGCCCCGCACACCTCTCGCATCCTGCCCATACCGCCGCCAAAACCGGCGCTTATGGTGGCCAGAATCTTCCTGTCGGCAAATCCGTCAGCTTCAAGAATATCGGCAAAGCTCAGAACTACGGACTGAGCACAATTATAGCCCTGACGGAAATATTCTCCGGCAGCCGCAGCCCTCTGTAAGGGATCGAAATCTTTTGGAAGGGTCATTGTCAGTCATTGTTATATCCCAGGAAGCTGCGCATGAATGAGGTGTGAGGTATTTCCTTGTCAGGGATGGACACGAAATAGCTCAGGAACATCAGCAGCCTGTGGGCTTCAGCGTATTCCGGACAGTTTTTGGGCACCATACGCAGTATTGCTTCCGCGTGGCTGCGGAGCACTGCAAATTCGATGAGGTATGCCGAATTGAAGAGCACGTCGGCTTCTTCCTGGTAAGGGTAAATCCATTTCACCTCTGCCCTGCGCACATTAGGCCAGTTTGATATGGTCTCCCGTGCGCTGAAGGCGCCCTTGTTGAAATCCCTGACTATGCGGCGCAAGAGCCTGTTGTCGCTGGTCGGGATGCAGTTATGGTCGTCCAGGGAGATGCTGGTGATTGCATTGATGAAAATCTTGAATTTCTTGCTCTCGTCAATCTTCGGGAGCAGCTGAGGATTCAGGGCGTGTATTCCTTCGATAAGCAGCACGCTTCCTTCTTCGAGCTTCAGTTTCTTGCCGTTGTATTCGCGGATGCCGGTGACAAAATTGTATTCCGGCACTTCCACCTCTTCTCCCGCAATGAGACTTACCACGTCATCCTGCAGTGCGGCGTGGGCCACTGTCTCGAAATTGTCGAAATCGTAGCTGCCGTCCGGCAACTTCGGGGTTTCAAGCCTGTTCACGAAATAATCGTCGGTGGAGAACGATACCGGGTGGAGACCGCACGCCTTGAGCTGCACGCTCAGACGGCGGCAGAAGGTGCTCTTGCCGCTGCTGGTAGGTCCGGTGATGAGCACGATGCGCACGGGATTCTCGCAACGGTAGCGCTTGTCGATTTCCTCAGCTATCTGCACTATCTTCTTTTCCTGCAGGGCTTCCGCCACCTGAATCAGCTCGCTGGCTTTGCCACTCAAGCAGGATTCATTCACGTCTCCCACATTGCTCAGGCCCATTATTCTGTTCCAATTGAGGGTTTCCGCAAAGACCTCGAATGTCTTCGGCTGCTCGCGGAACGGCGCCAGTTCGCCGGGGGAGTGGCGGTCAGGGACACGCAGCAGCATACCGTCCCTGTATGGACTCAGGCTCCAGACTTTGAGATAGCCGGTGCTCGGGACAAGAGCATCGTAATAATAGTCAGCCGTGTCCTCAAGGGTATAATAATTTACATATACATCACCGCAGGTCTGCAGGAGCTTGATTTTGTCCTCATGTCCAAGCTTGCGGAAGACGCGTATCGCTTCAGAGGTCTGCACCTCGTGGCGTCGAAAAGGTATATCGCGGGAGACGAGTTCCCGCATCCTGTCGCTTATTGCTTCCACGTCGGAGTCGAGCAGGGTAGTGCCATCACCCTTGTCTATGCCGCAATAATAACCTTTTGAAATGGGACGGCGCATCACCACCTTGCTTTTCGGGAACAGATCCCGCGCAGCTTTGTAGAGCAGGAAGCAGAGGGAACGGCAATAGACGTTGCGTCCGCTATAGGAGCCATAGTCCAGGAATTCCACGTCCCTGTTGTTGAACACTCTGAATTTCAAGCCTTCGCATACGTTGTTAACCTTGGCGCATATGATGTCATGCGGCTTGTCGAATTCGAAGTCGGGCACCATTTCAAGCAGGGTGGTGCCTTCCTGAAATTCCTTGGTTGTCCCGTTGTTTTTGCAATAAATCTTCAGCATCTGTAAGGGTGTTTGCGATATCGGACAAAATTAGGAATTTTCTTCGTATATTTACACAAAATTCTACAGCATTATGAGTCAAGTTCACCTTATCGATCACCCGATGATTCAGCACAAGCTGAGCATTATGAGGGAGAAGGAGACAGGTTCCAAGGACTTTCGAGAGCTCCTCAAGGAAATATCCCTGCTCATGGGTTACGAACTCACCCGTGACCTCCCGCTTACCGATTATGAGATTCAGACCCCGATACGCAAGATGACTGCGAAGAAGGTTTCAGGCCGCAAACTCGCAATAGTGCCCATACTCAGGGCAGGACTCGGAATGGTGGACGGACTGCTGACCCTGGTTCCTGTGGCAAAGGTAGGCCATATCGGGCTCTATCGCGATGAGCAGACCCATCTTCCGGTTGTATATTACTGCAAGCTTCCCGAAGACATCAACCAGCGCCTCGTAATTGTCACGGACCCTATGCTCGCCACAGGCGGAAGTGCCTGTGACGCACTTGCTATGCTTAAGGAAATAGGCTGCAGCAACATACGCCTTATGTGCCTCGTGGCCGCCCCGGAGGGCATAGCCAAGGTGCAGAAGGAGCATCCTGACGTGGACATTTTCGTGGCATCCGTGGACGAGGAACTCAACGGTGACGCCTACATTGTCCCCGGTCTCGGCGACGCAGGAGACAGGATATTCGGAACGAAATAATCTCGCTGGGACATATAAAAAAAACTGCCGGCCCTAAAGGTCGGCAGTATGTCATATATACGATAATCTAGAAATTGTCGTAGTATTTTGCCTCACGGGGAGAAACCTTGGACATGTTGTCAAGGAGGTCCTGGTTGGTCTTGTACTCATCCATAAGCTGGAGCATGAAGTTCATCGCCTCTGTAGGATTCATATCGGCAAGGAGCTTGCGCAGTATCCACATCCTCTGGCTCTGTTCCCTTGAATAGAGCAGGTCGTCACGGCGGGTACCAGATAACAGGATGTTGACTGCCGGGAATATGCGCCTGTTGGCAAGGGTGCGGTCTAGCTGTATTTCAGAGTTGCCGGTACCCTTGAATTCCTCGAAGATTACATCATCCATCTTGGATCCTGTCTCTGTGAGGGCAGTGGCAAGTATTGTGAGGGAACCGCCGCCTTCTATATTTCGCGCAGCACCGAAGAAGCGCTTTGGCTTCTGGAGGGCGTTGGCATCCACACCGCCGGTGAGCACCTTTCCGGATGCCGGCTGAACGGTGTTGTATGCACGAGCAAGACGGGTGATGGAGTCCAGGAGAATCACCACGTCGTGGCCACATTCCACGAGCCTGCGGGCTTTCTCTATTACCATATTCGCCACCTTCACGTGCTTTTCCGCCGGCTCATCGAAGGTAGATGCAACCACTTCTGCCTTCACGGACCTCTGCATGTCGGTCACTTCCTCAGGACGCTCGTCCACGAGCAGCACGATTTCGTACACTTCGGGGTGATTGTCGGCAATAGCATTGGCTATACTCTTGAGCAATAAGGTTTTACCAGCCTTCGGAGGGGAGACGATAAGCATACGCTGACCCTTTCCGATAGGGGAGAACATATCCACGATGCGAGTGGAGATGTTGCACGACTTTCCGCTTGTGAGGTCGAATTTCTCATCGG
>SFJB01000177.1 GCA_004555145.1 Bacteroidales bacterium
GGGTGGGCCTTGGGCAGCCAGATGTGCAGCGGGAACACGCCCGCCTTGGCCGCAAAGCCCAGAGCTGTACGCAAACGGTCATTCTGCATCGTCAGTTATCTCCGAAGCGAGCCTGTAAAAAACCTCATCTTCTATTCCGTGCTCCAGAGCCCTTTCCAGCGCTTTTATCCTGCGTGCCTTATTCAGGCACTCCGCGTTGGCGCATACATATGCGCCGCGGCCGGAGACCTTGCCGGTGCGATCCACGCTTATTTCGCCCTCTGGAGAGCGAACTATGCGCAGCAGCTCCTTCTTTGGCTTCATCTCGCGGCATCCCACGCACATTCTCATAGGCACCTTTTTAGCAGGCATTGCGAATCCTCCAAACTATTCCTCGAAGCCCTTGTCTGCCTCGTCGCCGGCATCGGCTATATCCATATCCTCTTCGGCCTGGCTCTGGCTCTTTATGTCTATCTTCCAACCGGTGAGCTTGGCGGCAAGGCGGACGTTCTGGCCTTCCTTGCCGATAGCAAGGGACAGCTGATTGTCAGGCACTATTACCTTCGCAGCCTTTTCCGCCTCATTGATGTATACCATCATAACGCGCGCGGGGCTGAGGGACTTGGCTATATACACTGCGGGATCGGGATCCCACTCTATGATATCGATCTTCTCGTTATGCAGCTCGTTTACTATGCGCTCCACCCTTATGCCCTTCTGGCCCACGCATGCGCCCACAGCGTCCACCTGAGGGTCAGAGGAATAGACGGCGACCTTGGTGCGGAAGCCCGCCTCGCGCGCTATGGATTTTATCTGGACTATGCCGGTCTGTATCTCAGGAACTTCCAGCTCGAAAAGCCTCTTAACAAGGCCGGGGTGGGTGCGGGAAACTATTACCTGAGGGCCCTTGTTGGTCTTACGTACCTCAAGGACGTAAACCTTCAGCCTGTCGCTGGTGTTGTAAGTCTCCCCCGCTATGGTCTCGGAGGCGGCAAGGAAACCGTCGGTCTTGCCCAGCTCTACATAGATGCCGTTCTTCTCTACCCGCTGAACTATAGCGGTGAGGACCTCGTTTTCCTTCTCTACGAATTCGTCAAATATTACGCCGCGCTCGGCCTCGCGAATGCGCTGAACCACCACCTGCTTGGCGGTTTGGGCTGCTATGCGGCCAAACTTGCGGGGATCCACCTCTTCCTCCAGAACGTCGCCTACTTCATAAAGGGAGTTGATCTTCTTTGCATCGGCAAGAGATATCTCCGCATAAGGATTCTCCACGGTCTCAGTGACAGTCTTGGAGGCGAATATCTGCACCTCGCCTGTGTCCCGGTCCACAGTGGCACGGACGTTGCCCATGGCGCCGTAGTTGCGTTTATAGGCCGCTATCAGTGCGGATTCAAATGCGTCTATCAGTATATCCTTGCTTATTCCACGCTCTTTCTCTATAGCGTTCAGTGCCTCTATGAATTCGGCGTTCATCATCAATTCTCCTCTTCTTCTGTCTCTATATTTTCAAAATCTGCTTCTAATTCGTCAAGGCTCTTCTCCATGGCCTTGAAGTCTATATAGGGCTGCACCTTTGAGGCGTCCTTTTTTTGGAAGGTCATCGCCTCGCCCTTTACGCTTATGGTGAAAGAATCAGGCGTAAAGGACAAAAGCTCGCCGGTATACTCCTTCTTGCCCTTGAGTGGAGCGTAAAGCTTTACCGTAATGGGGCTGCCGAGGCTGCGCTGATAGTCCCTTTCCTTCCTGAGCGGCCTGTCGATGCCTATGGAGGACACGCTGAGGTAGTACGCCTGCTCTATGGGGTCAGCCTCGTCCAATATGGGGTCTACGGCTCGGCTCACCGCCTCGCAGTCGTCTATGGTGGCGCTTCTTCCGTCCTGATGCTCTATGTACAGGGTGAGCACCCAATTACCCTGCTCCTTCTGGAACTCTACCTCGTCCAGCTCGTAGCCCATGCCTGTAACTACCGGCCGGAGAAGAGCTTCCACTGTTTGGGTGGTCTTCATGCTATTCCTCCGCTATTCAAAACAAAAGAGCAGGACGCGCCCACTCTTACTTGAAAACTAAAATACAGCAAACTTGCCATATACCAACAGC
>SFJB01000054.1 GCA_004555145.1 Bacteroidales bacterium
AACGGAGGAGGTTCCGCCGGTGCCACAGCGCTCAGGGCAGCAATCCCGGGGCTGGACGTGTGCGGAAAGACCGGTACGGCGCAGAACCCTCACGGCAAGGACAATTCCGTGTTTATATGCTTCGCGCCGAAGGATGACCCGAAGATTGCGGTCGCCGCATACGTTGAGAATGCAGGCTTCGGTGCCACCTGGGCCCTGCCTGTAGCTTCGCTTATGTTGGAGTACTACCTCAACGGAGAGATCTCCCAGGAGCGGAGAAGTATGGAAGAGAGGATGTTGACCACCAAGTTTTTCTAGGCTATGAACTACAGGACTACAGGAAGGACCCCGATGGACAGAGGCTTGAGACAGACCATAGACTGGAAACTGATACTCTGCTACATTTCCCTGGTGCTTATAGGATGGATAAGCATTTATGCCTCCGTGCACTCCACCGAGCCGTCTTCCATCTTCGACCTGAGCTGCCGCAGCGGGAAGCAGTTCCTCTGGTTCGGCATTTCCCTTACCGCCGGAGTATTGATACTGTTTGTGCTGAACCCGCGGTTCTGGGAAGCCGTGCCCCTGGTCCTGTACCTGCTGGTACTGTTCCTGCTGATTCTTGTAATCTTTGTGAGCAAGGACGTAAAGGGCTCTCATTCCTGGTTCGAGCTTGGACCGGTAAAGTTCCAACCTGCTGAAATATCGAAGATTACGACCTCGCTTATGCTGGCATTCGTGATGAGCAGGCAGGGTTTCAGGTTCAATACCGCAAAAGGTTTCCTCACCGTCGCCGCCATCATAGGACTGCCTATGCTGTCCATAGTCGCAGAAAGCGAGACGGGGTCAGCACTGGTATATGTGGGATACATTTTTGTGCTGTACCGGGAAGGGCTGTCCGGCTGGTGGTTCATATGCATAGGGATGGCCGTCATCCTGTTTATCCTCACCCTTACCACCCACTGGTGGTTATCCCTGATTTTCCTCTGCGTCTTTTTCCTTTTTCTTTGCCTTGCCCTGCTCAGGGGCAGGTCCAGCCGCAAGCTCAGACGCAGACGCATCACCCTGTTGGTGCTCTCCTTCTTTGCCGGAGCCGCAATGATCTTCGCCACCGACTTCCTTTTCAACAGCGTGCTCCAGGACCACCAGCGCAAGCGCATAGAAGTGCTGCTGGGCATGAAGGAGGATCCTTCCGGAGTAGGATACAATGTGCGCCAGTCCATGATTGCCATAGGCTCCGGAGGCTTCTTGGGAAAAGGTTTCCTCAACGGCACGCAGACCACTTTCGGCTTCGTGCCGGAACAGAGCACCGATTTCATATTCTGCACCATAGGAGAGGAATGGGGCTTCGTGGGCTGTCTCGTGGTGATACTGCTATATATCTATATGATATACAGGCTGGTTGAAGACGCGGAAAGGAGCCGCTCCGCCTTTACCAGAATATACGGATATTGCGTGGCTTCCTGCCTCTTCATGCATCTGTTCATCAACATAGGAATGACCATAGGCCTGATGCCGGTAATCGGAATTCCTCTGCCTATGTTGAGCTACGGAGGCTCTTCCCTGCTCGCCTTCACCATACTCATCTTCATTTTCCTGGCACTCCACAGACAAGAAAGCAAATATTTCTGAAATTAAACGATTAATATGCAGAGAATCTGAGATTTTTTTGCTCTCTTTGCATCTGGAATCTTTGACAACTTTACGACTATGAAAGCGTTTATCTTGATGGGCGCGCTCGTGCTGGGATTGACGGCGTGCCAAAAGGCGGAGCTATGGTCTCCGGAGAAAGAGGAAGAAGGTATGGAGATGACCATCGCAAAAGTGTTTTCCCAACTCCCCCTGGACCGCACACACCTTGACGAAGTGTTCGACGCGGTAAGCTCTTCCTCAGCAAACGGATATGACGAAGAGTACCGCTTCCTCGACCTGCTCGGGAACCCCGGGGCTGGTGTCGGCGACGGAGACGTGTTTATGCCGGCATCCAAAGCAGAGGAGTCAGTTTACGAAAAGCCCTTGAAAGACCTTCTGGCTGAGTATTTCGAAGAGCACCCCCTAACCAAGGCCGGAGGGGCGGAGGAAAGTCTGGAACTGCTCAGGCAATCGGATTGCCAGATTTACTGGCCCTATTCCGAGGAATGGGACGGAAAGACTTTTCCCCTGGTCACCTTCAACCCGGGAACGGGCCTGGACTACAGTGAGGGCTATGAAATCCGCCCGGGAAGCGCCAGGCCGGAGCCCATACGGATCACTGAAGAGCTGGCAAAAGAGAGGCCGGTATGGGTCATCAACACCAATAACGACGCCGGATATACCCCTGCAAAGATATTTCTGGATGACGGATTGATCTCTCCGCTCCTTTCCCCGAAGGAATACGATGACGGGAATAAGAAGATTCTGCTCCTGCGCAACTTCACCATGCTGAGAAATTACGACAATTGGCTTGAGGGAGGATCCGAGTTCATCATCAAATGCGGCTCGGTAAACGGATTCAAGGCGAGCAAGGAGGAAGACCTGGCGAAATACAGCCCAAGCGTGACTGACTGCATGGTGGTGGTGAAGCGCAGGCAGCTGGGGCTTACCCTCCCCCTGGGCGTGGTGCTGCTCACGGACTTCACGGAGCAGATGGAGAACATAGCATTCCTTATTACCGAAGATGACGGAGGGACGGTGACCCAGTGGAAATGCGAAGCAATGGTGAAATACAACTCCAAGTCCTATGGTTTCAACCTGGATATTCCATACAGGTCAAAGGACGACATAGTGTGGAGAGGCCAGCTAAGCCGGGATTACCTCACTGGAGGAAGATATACGTATTCGCGCCTGGGAGACGTGGAAGTCACTTTTGAATTCAGATAGAGTCGGAACCCGTGACGCTCATTTCGCAGCGCGTACAATCGAAATGAAGGGCAAGGCGACGCCCGTTGTTGCGTAGGAAGAGTGGACCCGGGTCCTCGGCACCCTGATGGCGGGAGCACAATCCAAGTTCGTAACGGATGCAGTATCTGGTGAGCATCAGAGGCTCGCGTGTGGCCGTTTCAGCAGCATAGGGTGCGACTTGAGGCACGGCATCCGCTATCTTCCTGCCCTGCGCGAGCGGGATGCGCCCGCAAGGGATGGAGTCCAGATCTGAAGCAAGGAGACGGCGTATGCTGTTGATTGTGGAAGCGCTGAGCAGGGGGAGACGATTTCCCCTGGTCTGCACGTCAAGCTCTTCAAGGCGGAAAACATAGTCCCCGCTTCGCTTGGAAAGCTGTTCGCGAAGCATTGCTGCAGCCCTTTCTCCGTCGCTCGCACAGTCCACATCGGCATTGAAAGTGCTCGTAAACTCGCGCCCGTCCTCGCTTCGCACGCTGGCCTCAAGCACAAATTCCGAATGTATTTTCAGGAAGACGGATACCCGCAGTTCCCGGCGCGGAGCCTTGGACTCCATAAGTTTCTCGAAATCTACGCTGATGTTGCGGAACAGGGTCATACCGGGACGGAGTTCAGTGGCGTCACGGGTAAAGATTCTGTTCCCGTCACAGCGGTCTCCGCGGAATCCTACCACTTTCCCATTGCGGGCAGTGAAGGCAAAGCCGTCGCCATTGCTCAGGCGAGTGATCCCATCCCCACGTCGCCTGAGGCGGACGGAGACTTCAGTTTCACGTCCAAGGCGGCGCACATCCAGCACGGTGCCGATCTCTTCGCCCATAGACTTGGGCGCATCCATAGATGACCATTTTCCGCGCTTTCCGTCCAGGAAGAGCTCGGTATATCCGCGATTGAAGGTGCGCACGAGGTCAGGCTCGAAAGATGACTTCACGACGCCGAAGGACGAGCGGCTGAAACGCTCGGGATACTTGGCCACCAGGTCATTGAGAGCCTTGTCGTAAGCGCGCACGACGTTACGCACATATGAGATGTTTTTCAGCCGCCCTTCTATCTTGAAGGAACTCACTCCCGCAAGGGCAAGATCTTCCAGACGGGAGAGCAGATTGTAGTCCTTAAGGGAGAGCAGGGCTTTGTTGCGCAAAAGTACGCGACCGGAAGCATCTTCAAGGTCATAGAGGGAACGGCAGGCCTGGATGCACTCTCCCCTGTCAGCGCTGCGTCCGTCAAGCCAGGCGGACAGGCGGCACTCGCCGCTGTAGCATACACAGAGGGCTCCGTGCACAAAGAATTCCAACTCGCAATCCACTGAGCGTGATATCTCCCGGACGCGGGACAGGGGAAGTTCCCTCTCCAGCACTATCCTTGCGCTGCCAAGGTCCCGGAAGTGCTTCGCGCGCTCCACATCCCGGATAGCGCATTGGGTGGATGCGTGCAGGGGTATCCTTATATCCTCAAATCCGAATATGCGCTCATCCCTGACTATGAATGCATCCGCGCCCGCTTCCTGGCTGCGGAGCATCTGCCTGTGGAGCTCATCCAGCTCATCGTCGCCAATCTGGATATTGTAGGTCACAAAGACACGGGCGCCGAACTTGTGGGCATAATTGCAGAGTTCCGCAATTTCTTCGAAACTGTTGCCCGCAGCTTTGCGTGCCCCGAAATCCGGACCGGCAATATATACGGCATCGGCACCGCAGTCAATAGCCGCGATGCCGATTTCCAAATTTCTTGCGGGCGCCAGAAGCTCCAGAAAGTCCATATTACTTGAGGGCGTCGATGAGCTTCTTGGCCTGAGCACCGAGGGCAGGGTCATTCACTGCCATCTGGAAGTACTCTACTGCCTTGGCATTGTTCTTTGCCTTCTGATAGAGAGCGCCGACGGTAAATGCGATCTGGGCAGCATTCTTTGCCTTAGGAGAAAGTTCGAGGTACTTCTCGAAATAGCTGATGGCGTCAGCATCCTTGCCGAGCTGCTGGGAAGCCTGTCCGGCAATCTGGTAAGCCTGAGCGTTCTCGCCGTACTGGTTTACGTTGACAGCTGCTGCAACTGCACCGGCGAAGTCCTTTGCCTTGAGGGCGGATGCGGCTTCCTTGAGGCAGATGTTGGAGAGCTGCTTGAAGGCTGAAGTCTGCTGACCGTTCTCTGCAGCAAGGGTAAGGGCCTCCTTTGCACCTGCTATATCGCCTGCGCCATTGAGGGCAAGGCCGAGACGAAGTGCGGCAAGTCCGTTGGCAGGATCGAAGTCAAGAACCTCCTTGTATGCGCTTGCAGCTCCGGCATAATCCTTTGCATTGAGCAGAGAACCTGCGTTCTGCATAATAATCTTAGGGAGCAGATTCTTTGCCTCGGTGAGCACATCCTCATTTGCTCTCTCGATAGCAGCAGGGTAGTTGGATGAGTTCACAAGACCCTTTGCAATTGAAAGATTCAGATCCGGAATCACGTTCTTGCAGTTCTGGGCAATCTCTTCTCCGTCAGCTCCGAGAGCGGTAGCAAGGGAGAGAGCCTGCTCGAAGGACTTCAAAGCGCCTTCCTTGTCACCGGCGGTGATGGCGGCTGCTCCGGAGTTGTAAATTTCAGTAATCTCAGCCAGGTCCTGGGCATTCACGATTCCAAGCGCAAGGGCGAAGGAAGCGATTGTTGCAAAAATCTTCTTCATAATACTATATTTTATACATTTTTGTCTTTTCCTCTCGGATCCATAACAGAACCGCGAAATGCAAATTTAACAAAAAATGTTTACATTTGTATTCGAGGACTGTTAATTATGCAAAAGTTATCGAAGCATATATTGTGCCTGATTTTTCTGCTCCTCCCGATTATGATGCGTTCTCAGGCGCTTCCGTCCCTTGGAGTGGCAAAAGAAATCACGAAAGGCACCCTCCCTAACGGGATTGATTATTACCTTGTTTCCAATTCCCTGGACAAGGGTTTTGCCGATTATGCCCTTGTCAGGATGGAAGCTTCAGGGGGCGTTTCCGAGCGCGAAAGCCTGGAAGGGCTGGAGCATTTCGGGGACAGGAAGCCCTGGCGTTTCCTCTCCGAGAACGGTGTCGGATACGGCTTGTCCGGATACTACGCTGAGTACGGAGATGCAGGAGTGTTCAATTTTTCCAATGTGCCTGTCTACAACCAGAGCGTGGCGGATTCCACCCTGCTGATGATTGTGGATATGATTGCTCTTTCCCGCAGTCCGCAGGCAGTGGTCATCAGCGGTGACATAGAACCGGCGAAGCTGAAGGAACGCCTGCAGCTGATGTCGATGATGGTGCCTCAGCTCAGAAAGAAGGATTTCGGATCCGCGAGGGAATGGAACGCGAGGGACAGCGCCAGCGTACTCATCAGCAGCAATTCCAGCAAAGACGTTGCCGCCGTAAGCGCCATCTACCGCAGCGCAAGGCTCGGAAGGGACGTGCTGGATTCACCTCAGCCCATAATCACAAGCTCGTACGCATATATGCTGGGGAACATTGTTTCAGGCCGCGTGGAACGCAATTTCCGCAGCCGCGGACTGCCTCTTGGGGACATACGTTTCCGCTACTATGACAGCGCCTCCGGGCCATACGATGAGCGCTATTCCTTCACCCTGTTCACGTCGACCAGCGCGCTGAATGAAGCCACGTCGGTGCTGGCCGCCATTCTCGGCGATCTTGACCGCAACGGCGCACTGATGGAGGAGTTCATCGATGCCAAGGAGCAACTGGTGAGCGAGGCCACCCGGGCCGCGGGCGGTCGTCAGCTCAGCAACAGTGAATACGTGCACAAGTGCATTTCCTCCTTCCTTTACGGCTCAAACCTGGCATCTGAGGATGTACTGAACTCCCTGCTCGCCGGCAGGAGCCTCACTGCCGAAAAGGAGCTCCCGCTGTTCAACGCCTTCGTGTCTGCGCTTCTTGACAGGGAACGCAACCTCACCCTGCGCTTCGACCTCCCGTACTCCGGAACCGACGGCAGGAGTCTGCGCTACACCTTCTCCGAAGCCTGGAACGCCCAGGAGCTCACTGACAACAGCTACAAGACTACATTCAACGACACCTTGAGCCTCTATGCACCGAAGAGCAAGGTGAAGCTCAAGTCGGAAATCACGGAACCTATTTCCAACGGAAAACTCTGGACCTTCTCCAACGGAGTGAAGGTGCTCTATAAAAAAACCGACGCCAAGGGAGAATTCCATTATTCCCTTATGCTGCGCGGAGGCGTATCCGCAGTGCCCGGCATCGGGGAAGGTGAAAGTGCCTTCGTGGGAGATATGCTGGGTTTGGACAATATCGCCGGACTCAGCCCTTACGACTTCAAGGCAATGCTCGCTGCCAACGGCATCACCATGAGGGGAGAAGCCGGAATTTCGGATATGCGCATCAGCGGCATAGCTCCCAAATCCAAACTTCAGCTCTTGCTGCGCTCCCTTCTCTCCATTTCGGAAAAACGCAGCCCCAACGCTGAGGCTTTCGAGTACTACAAAAAATGCGAGGCTGTGCGCACAGGAATGGAAGCCTTCTCGCCACGCGACGTCAACTCACTGATGGACAGTATAATGCGCCCGGAATACTTCTACACCGGGCGAAAGTATATGGAGAAACTCCACGATGACCTTCCGGAGCGGGCAGAGCAATATTTCGAGGGCCAGTTCTCCAAGGTCAACGACGGCCTGCTGGTGCTGATGGGCGACTTGGACGAGGAAGGGCTCAAGAGGGAACTATGCAAAGCCCTCGGCAGTTTCCGCACCATGAAGCAGTTTGCGAAAAGACCGGCAGTAAAGTGCCGTCTCGCCTCAGGTTCAGTAACCTATACCATGGAGTCGAGCCCCGGCCTGGTAGGAGGCGGAGAAATAGGAGTGAACGTGGCTATGGCAGCTCCGGTTCCGTTCAACATGGAGAACTACGTGGCCTGGCAGCTCGCAGTTCGATGCATACGCAATTCCCTTGTGAAGGTTCTTGCCCCGCAAGGCGCGTATTTTGACATTCAGGAGAAGCTGGAGGTATATCCCGTGGAAAGGCTTTCCCTCTTCATAAACTGTCACCCTTGCATGGAAGCGGGTCTCCCGGCAGGAATGAGTGCGGCAGACCCGGTAAAACTGCTCAACACCATAAGGAAAGTCACCATGGACCTTTCCGGGCTAGAAGTATCAGAGAGCGAGCTCAAGGCATTCAAAGAAGAACTGCTTAATGCCTTTGACAAGGACATGAAACAGCCGGAAACCGTAATCGATGCGGTTATGGTAAGGTACAGCGATGGCAAGGACCTGGTGAGCGGCTACAGGAACGCAGTAAAGTCAGTCAACGCCGGGAAGGTCAAGGAGATACTCAGACAGCTGGGCGAAGGCGCAAGCGTGGAATACGTAATAATCTAGTAATGGGAAAGAACAGATTCGGGACCATAGTGCAGATAGGTGACATACTCGTTTCGGAGGATGTGGTGACGGAATATTTTGCCTGCGATTACGCGAAGTGCAAAGGAGCCTGTTGCATTATAGGCGACAGCGGAGCGCCTATGGAAGAGCAGGAGACGGAGAGCGTGGAGCGCGACTACCAGGCATTCAGGGAGCTGATGAGGCCGCAGGGCCGGGAGGCTGCCGAGTCGAAGGGCTTCTTCGAGATAGACAGGGATGGGGACATAGTCACCCCGCTCGTGCCGGAGAGCTGCGAGTGCGCATACTGCCATTTCGGGGACGGCGGAGAATGCCTATGCGCAATAGAAATGGCAGGGAAGAAGAAACCCGTATCCTGCTCGCTCTACCCCATCCGGGTGACGAAACTCACCGGAGGCGGCTTGGCACTGAACCTGCACAGATGGGACATATGCGCCGACGCGTTTGAAAAAGGGCGCAGGGAGGGAATCAGGGCATACCAATTCCTGAAGAAACCGTTGTGCGACACCTACGGGCCCGAATTCTACGAAGCCCTGGATGCCGCCGCAAAAATGATATTGAAATAATGTTCGTATGAAACTGATAAGCTGGAACGTGAACGGTCTCAGGGCCGTGGCGGGCAAGGGCTTCGCCGACATCTTCAACAGCCTCGACGCTGATATCGTATGCCTGCAGGAAACCAAGCTCCAGGCAGGTCAGCTCGACCTTGAATTCCTTGGCTACCGTTCGTACTGGGATTACGCCGAGAAGAAAGGGTACTCCGGAACCTGCATCTACACGCGGGTAGAACCGGTTTCCGTAAGCACGGGTATAGGAATCGAGGAGCACGACCGCGAGGGAAGGACAGTCACCCTGGAAATGGAGGAGTTCTACCTGGTGAACGTGTACACGCCCAATTCCCAGGACGGTCTCAAACGCCTGGACTACAGAATGAAATGGGAAGACGCTTTCCGTGATTATGTGGTAGGACTTGCAAGGAAGAAGGCAGTGGTGATATGCGGGGACATGAACGTGGCCCACAATGAAATAGACCTCAAGAACCCGGCGACGAACCATTTCAATGCCGGTTTCTCGGACGAGGAACGCGGAAAGATGAGCGAACTTCTGGAGTCAGGCTTCTGCGACAGCTGGAGGTACCAGCACCCCGATGAGGCAAAATACTCCTGGTGGTCATACCGTATGAGGGCCAGGGAAAGGAATGTGGGCTGGCGTATTGACTACTTCCTTGTATCCGAGGGTTTCAAAGACAGGATAGTATCCACGGATATACATAATGAAATCTTCGGCTCGGACCATTGCCCGGTGGAACTGGTCCTGAAAGTGTGACAATAAAAAAAGAGGCTGATTTCTCAGCCTCTTTGTCGGGGTACTGTGACTCGAACACAGGACCCTCTGGTCCCAAACCAGATGCGCTAGCCAACTGCGCCACACCCCGAAATCCCGATTGGGACTGCAAATATACTTCGAATTTGAGAAAAAACAAAATATTTTAAAAGAAATTGAGCTTTATGATTATTAAGGCAAGCGATATACACAAGAGTTTCGGCCAGCTGAAGGTCCTGAAAGGGATAGATCTGGAGGTAGGGAAAGGCGAAATAGTGTCAATTACAGGTGCTTCAGGAGCAGGAAAATCCACGCTTCTGCAAATCCTCGGCACGCTTTCTACGCCTGATTCCGGCAGTCTGGAAATTGACGGGACCAGGGTGGACAGGATGAGCAGGGACGAGGCCGCCGATTTCCGCTGCAGAAAAATCGGATTCGTGTTCCAGGCCCACCATCTGCTGCCCGAATTCACCGCCGAAGAAAACGTGATGATTCCGGCAATGATTGCCGGCGTACCTCAGAAGAAGGCGAGGGAGAGGGCGGCGGAACTCATTTCCCTGCTGGGGCTTGAGGAGAGGAGGAACCACAAACCTTCGGAACTGTCAGGCGGCGAGCAGCAGAGAATAGCCACCGCAAGAGCCCTCATAAATTCACCCGCCGTACTATTTGCCGACGAGCCCACCGGGAACCTGGACTCCGTCACCAAGCAGGAAATCCATAAACTCTTCTTTGAGCTAAGGGACAAACTCGGCCAGACAATAGTCATTGTGACCCACGACCCTGAGCTCGCTTCCCTTTGCGACCGTTGCCTTACAATGAAAGATGGACGCTTCATTTAGATTCAGACAGTTTTCCGTGCACCACAGCGAATCGGCTCTGAAACTGGGCACCGACGCCGTTATGCTCGGCGCCGCCATGAGTATAAGAGGCAGTGAACGCAGAGCCCTGGACATAGGAACCGGCTGCGGCGTGATTGCCCTGATGGCAGCGCAACGCGCCCCTCATTGCCATATTGTCGGTATTGACATAGACCCTCCTTCCGTGCGTGAGGCTGCCTTGAACTTCGCCGCTTCGCCCTGGGCCGAAAGGCTGGAAGCCGTGCTCTGTGCCCTGGAGGAATTCAGGCCGGAGACGGGGAATTATGATCTGATTTTCTCCAATCCCCCGTATTACGACGACTCGCTGAAAAACCCCGACGAGCGCAGCGCTGCCGCCCGCCACACACATTCCCTGCCGCACGCCACGCTCTGCTCCCGGGTCAGGGAGCTGCTCGCGGAGGACGGACGCTTCTGCGTGGTGCTGCCCAGCGACGTGTTTTCCCGGTTCCGCCGCACCGCCGCTTCATTCGGCCTGTATCTGCATCGTGAACTGGATGTTTGCACGACTCCATCCAAGCCGATCAGCCGCGTAGTAGCGGAATTTGGCTTGCAGAATGGAGGAGACATACTGAAAGAGTGCCTTATTCTGCAAGAAAATGGCTCTAAATCAGCCGATTATAAAGAACTAACCAAAGAATTTTACCTCTAGCGCAGGACGATTTTTAATAGTCTGATTTCGCCACAAAAGGCTCAACTTACCCCAAATCGGGGACTTTCGCCACAATTCCGCCGTCCCGACTTTCCGGTTCGGACGGAATGACCTACTTTTGCCCGAACAAACCTTTTTATTTATCAAAATGTACGACATCAAAGCAAACGACAATTTCGTCCTCCGCTTCGAGCAGACAGTCAAGGAGTGCTGGGACTCTCCGGCTCTGAGCGACTACAGGTGCTCCACCCTTACTTATGGACAACTTGCAAGAAAAATCGAGACCAACCTTCTCCTCTGGAAGGCAGCCGGTCTCAAGAGCGGGGACAAAATAGCCATCAACGCACGCAGCAGCGCCGCGTGGGCTGAAATGTTCTACTCCGCACAGGCAGGCGGATTCGTGGCAGTGCAGATTTTCAATGCATTCACCCCGGCTGACACCGCCAGCCTTGTCAACCACTCGGAATCACGCATCCTTTATACAGAAAAGCCAATTTTCGAGAAAATGGATTTCGAGCAGCTTCCTATGCTCGTTGCTGCAATCGACACCAGGACCGGCGAGCTTCTTGCCAGCCGCAACGGTTTTGAAGAGCTCTACAGGAACAGGGAAGGCGCTTTCGCGGAGGCTCATCCTTCATTCGGACCGGAAGACGTCAAGTATTCCCCGGTAGGGCTGGATGACATAGCCGCAATAATGTACACCTCCGGATCCACCGGAAATCCTAAGGGCGTAATGCTGATGAACAGGAATCTCAGCATGAATATACACTTCCTCCCTGCGCACGTACCGTTCCGCAGGGGTGAGAATTACGTCAGCATACTCCCGTACGCCCATATCTTCGGTATGACTGTCGATATGGTTGCTCCGCTCTGCTATGGTATGCACCTGGTTGTCCTCGGCCTTCCACCGATACCTGCAAACCTAAAACCTGCCTTGAGGGAATATAGACCTCACGTGTTCTTTTCAGTCCCTCTGATTCTTACCAAACTCATCGAGGACACTCTGGGCGAATTCATTCATAGCAAGAGCGGCGCAGCCAAACTCGAAGACCACAAGAACAATCCTGATTTCTGCAATGCCCTGAAAATCATCTTCGACCAGGCGCTAGGCGGAAGCATAGAGATGTTCGCTACCGGCGGAGCAGCCATTCCGGAGCAGTTTGAAAAGCTCCTCGTGGAGAAACTCCAACTGCCTTTCATCACCGGTTACGGAATGTCCGAGACCGCTCCTGTAATCAGCATCGGCCACCTGGGACATTACAAACTGCGCGAGTGCGGAGAATGGATCCAGGAAGGTGTAGATTTGAAGATCGATTCTGTTGACCCGGCCCACATTCCGGGTGAGATTCTCGTAAAGGGCAACATCGTTTTCAAGGGCTACTACAAAAACGAAGAAGCCACCAAGGCTGCCTTTACCGAGGACGGCTGGTTCCGTACCGGCGACCTCGCCACCATCGACCAGGACAACAGCATCTTCATCGTAGGCCGCTGCAAGAGCATGATACTCTCCACCAACGGACAGAACATCTTCCCCGAGGAGATTGAAGTGGTACTCAACGCGCTTCCGTATGTAGCTGAATCACTGATTGTTTCAAGAAATGACAGGCTCGTTGCCCTCATCGTCCCTGACATGAACTTGGCAGCTGATCTTGATGCTGCAGGGCTCAAGAGCGTGATGGACAGCAACCTCGAGATCCTCAACAAGAGGATGCCTGCTTACTCTCAGGTTGCCAGCTACGAGATGCACTACGATCCTTTTGCCAAGACCCCTAAGGGAAGCATAAGGAGATTCATGTACGAATAAAAAATGGGGGCGACGTGTTCGCCCCTATTGTTTTTTTGGTTAATTTTGTATGCCAATTCGTCGAAATTGGAGGCTTAAAAATTAACTGGAAAACAAAAAAGTATGTACGAACTGAAACCAAACGACAACTTTATTGTTGTATTCGAAAACACCGTCAAGGAATGCTGGAACAAGTCCGGTCTTGACGATTACAAGGTAGCAAGCTACACTTATGGTGAACTCGCCACCGAGATTGAAAAAATGGCTCTCGTATGGAAAGCCGCAGGACTGAAAAAGTCCGACAAAATTGCCATCAACGCGAAAAGCAGTGCTGCCTGGGCTATCACCTTTATGGCAAGCCAGACTAGCGGCTACGTGTCCGTGCTGATGTTCAACGGGTTCACTCCGTCCGACACAGCCCGTCTGGTGGCTCACTCTGACGCCAGGGTGCTCTACACCGAGAAGGCCATCTTTTCGAAGATGGATTTCGACAGCATCCCTGATGTCATCGCCGCAATCGACACAAAGAGCGGGGAACTGCTCGCAAGCCGCGGCAACTTCGCAGAAGTATATTCCAGAAAGGATGAACTCTTTGCCGAAGCCCATCCGAACGGATTCACCGCAGATGACGTACACTACGAGCGCACCGGCTTCGATGAACTCGCAGCCATTATGTACACCTCCGGTTCCACCGGAAACCCTAAGGGGGTGATGTTGTCCAATCTCAACCTGTCATCCCAGATAAAGATCATTCCGCTCCACTTCCCTTACGACAGGAAGGACAGCTACGTCAGCGTTCTGCCGTATGCCCATATCTTCGGTATGGTGTACGACATGCTGGCCCCGCTATGCTACGGAATGCACCTCGTCGTGCTTGGACTGCCTCCTATCCCGGCCAATCTGAAACCGGCTCTGAGGGAGTTCAGGCCTTATGTATTCTTCTCTGTTCCTCTGATTCTTGTAAAACTGCTCGAGGACACGATAGGAGAATTCATCCACAGCAAGAGCGGCGCAGCCAAACTTGCCGACTACAAGAACAACGCCGACTTCTGTGAAGCCCTCTCCACCATTTTCATGAAGGCACTCGGAGGCAACGTAGGGCTGTTCGTTACCGGCGGTGCCGCCATTCCGGAGCATTTGGAGAAGCTTTTCGTGGAGCAGCTCCAACTTCCTTTCGTTACCGGATACGGTATGACCGAAGCATCTCCGACTATAAGTCTTGGCCACAAGGGCCGCTACAAACTTAAGGAGTGTGGAGAATATGCCGACGAAGTCGTCGATCTGAAGATAGACTCCACTGATCCGGAGCACGTGCCGGGCGAAGTCCTCATCAGGGGCATAGGCGTGTTCAACGGATACTATAAGAATGAAGAGGCCACCAAGGCTGCCTTCACCAAGGACGGATGGTTCCGCACAGGAGATCTCGGCACCGTGGACCAGGATCACAGCGTCTTCCTCGTAGGCCGCTGCAAGAGTATGATTCTCTCCTCCAACGGCCAGAACATCTTCCCGGAAGAGATCGAGGTGATGCTGAACCCAATGCCTTATGTGGCAGAGTCCATCATCGTATCAAGGAAAGACAGGCTCGTAGCCCTTATCGTCCCTGATATGAACCGTGCTGCCGACCTTGACGCCGAAGGGCTCAAGAGCGTAATGGACAGCAATCTGGAGGCTCTGAACAAAAAAATACCTGCTTACTCACAGGTAAGCTCATACGAGCTGCGCTACGAGCCGTTTGCAAAGACGCCGAAGGGCAGCATAAAGCGATTTATGTACGATTAGAATTTTTATGGAAAGAAGAGTAGTTATCACCGGAATGGGAGTCATCTCCCCAATTGGAAACGATGTAAAAACATTTTGGGAAAACCTCAAGGCAGGGAAATGCGGCATCAGCCGCCTGGAAGGCTTTGAGGAATACAATCTCCCTATACACGTAGCAGGAAGGGTAAAGGATTTCGATCCTCTCAATTATGGGCTGTCGGTAGCTGAGAAGCGCCGCAACGACCTTTACAGCCAGTATGCAATGGCAGCCTCCACCGAGGCAATGGCCTCAAGCGGACTGGTGTCGAGAGAGAACATCGAAGCGGAAAGATTCGGAGTCTACGTAGGCTCGGGAATCGGCGGCATCAACACATTCGTAACTCAGACCAGAATCCTCATCGATGAGGGTGCTGACCGCATTTCACCGCTTTTCATTCCGATGATGATACCTAACATCGCCGGCGGAAACATAGCCATCAAATACAAGGCCCAGGGTCCTTGCCTGACCCACGTATCCGCTTGCGCAACAGGAACCAATTCCATAGGTGAGGCCTATCTTGCCATAAAATATGGCAGGGCTGACGCAATACTTACCGGTGGCAGCGAGGCCGCAGTGACCCCGCTCGCCATCGGAGGTTTTGCCAACAGCAGGGCCCTTACTACCGAAGAGGATCCAAGCAAGGCCTGCCTGCCTTTCGACAGGCGCAGGGGCGGATTCGTGATGGCGGAAGGAGCCGGCCTGATGATGCTCGAGGAATATGAGCACGCCAAGGCCCGCGGAGCCGAAATCATCGCCGAGGTTTGCGGTTACGGCTGCACCTGCGACGCCCACCACTACACCGCACCGCGTCCGGATGGCATTCCGGCCGCAAAGGCAATCAGGGAGGCTCTCGACGAAGCGGGCTACCGCGAGGGAGAGAACCTCTATGTCAACGCACACGGTACAGGAACCCACCTCAACGATGCCGCCGAAACCAACGCCCTCAAACTGGCGCTTGGAGAGGCAGATGCGCGCAGGGCTTCCGTCAGCTCCACCAAGTCCATGACCGGACATATGTTCGGCGCCACCGGGGCGGTTGAGCTTATGGCGTCAGCCCTCGCCCTCAAGGAAGGCATCGTGCCTCCGACCATAGGTCTGGAAGAGGCGGATCCGGAGTGCGACCTCGACTATACACCTCTTCAGGCACGCAAACGCGACCTCGATGTCGCCATCTCCAATTCTCTGGGATTTGGCGGGCATAATGTTTGCGTAGCTTTGAGAAAAATATACTAAAACCGCAACTGAATCAGAAATGAACAGAGAAGAAATTATGCAAGTTCTGCCTCATCGCGCGCCTATGCTGCTCGTGGATGAGACGGAAACCGAAGGCGAATACGTGCTCTCAAAGTACACTATTCGCGAAAATGAGTTTTTCACTCAGGGTCACTTCCCGGGCTGTCCTGTAGTGCCGGGAGTCATCCTCTGTGAGATAATGGCACAGTCAAGCGTCCTTCTCATTCCAAAGGAGGATCTTGTTGACAACATCGGTATGTATGCCGGAATCGACAACGTCAAGTTCAAGCATTCCGTTTATCCTGGCGACACCGTATGCGTGAAGGCCAGGGCATTGGGAAGGAAGGGACCTCTCGTGCTAGTCGAGGCAAAGGCTACAGTGAATGACAAGATTGCCTGCCA
>SFJB01000178.1 GCA_004555145.1 Bacteroidales bacterium
AAAGAAAAAGTGCGTATCTTTGCAGCCCGTTTGAGAAATAACGGAACAGTTCATTGAAAATATTGAGAGAGAAACAAAGAGGTAAAGAAGCAAGAAACAGATATCAGTTTGTACAAAAAATCCGAAGGTTATTTTCGGGTTGTGAGGTATAATACTGCAGTTTCAAGGCAAAACGAGGTCAAGAGTTGCTGGGACGCCGTAGGCGGAAGCCTTCGGGAGTCGCAAAGAGATTCACACGAGAGAAAGGAGAGAAGAGCGAACGGAGGATGCCTAGGCTATCCGGAGGCGAGGAAGGACGCGGTAAGCTGCGAAAATGTACGGGGAGTCGCAAACAGACATTGATCCGTATGTGTCCGAATGGGGCAACCCGGCAGGCTGAAGGCCTGTCACCAACGCGAGTTGGGGTGAACGCGGGGAACTGAAACATCTTAGTACCCGCAGGAAGAGAAAGAAAAATCGATATCCTGAGTAGTGGCGATCGAAAGGGACAGAGCCTAAACCGTTCAGTTTGCGGACTGGGCGGGGTTGTAGGAGCGTCCAAAGGAATACATCAAGGAACGCGAAGCAGATGGAAAGCTGCCGCAGAGGGGGTGACACGCCCGTAGCGGTAACGAGGATGTATCAGGGACGCCACCTGAGTAGGGCGGGGCACGAGGAATCCTGTCCGAATCCGCGGGGACCATCCCGCAAGGCTAAACACTTCCGGAAGACCGATAGTGGACCAGTACCGTGAGGGAAAGGTGGGAAGCACCCCGAACAGGGGAGTGAAATAGAACCTGAAACCGTTCGTTTACAAGCGGTCGGAGCGCGCGAGCGCGACGGCGTGCCTTTTGCATAATGAGCCTACGAGTTGCTTCTTCCCGGCGAGGCTAAGCGCCTGAGGCGCGGAGCCGGAGCGAGAGCGAGTCTGAACAGGGCGTTCAGTCGGGAGGAGCAGACGCGAAACCTAGTGATCTACCCTTGTCCAGGGTGAAGTGGCCGTAACAGGCCATGGAGGCCCGAACCAGTTTCCGTTGAAAAGGGCTTGGATGAGATGAGGGTAGGAGTGAAAGGCCAATCAAACTGGGAGATAGCTCGTACTCCCCGAAATGTCTTTAGGGACAGCCTCGACGGTGTGTGAGTGAGGTAGAGATACTGATAGGACGAGGGGGCTTCGCCGCCTGCCGAGTCCTGCCAAACTCCGAATGCGCTTACATTAGACGTCGGGAGTGAGTCGGCGGGTGCTAATATCCGTCGGCGAGAGGGTAAGAGCCCAGACCTCCGGCCAAGGCCCCCAAGCGCAGTTTAAGTTGAGAGAGAACAAGGTGACACCGCATAGACAGCTAGGATGTTAGCTTGGAAGCAGCTATTCATTCAAAGAGTGCGTAACAGCTCACTAGTCGAGCGGTGACGCGTGGATGATGACCGGGCATCAAGACTGCCGCCGAAGCCGAGGACGCATCGCGAGATGCGTGGTAGGGGAGCATTGAAACCAGCGGAGAAGGTGGCGCGGCGAGCGCCGCTGGAGCGGTTTGAAAAGAAAATGTAGGCATGAGTAACGACAAGGGGAATGGAAATTCCCCCGCCGACAACCCAAGGGTTCCTGAACAACGCTAAACGTATCAGGGTAAGCCGGGAGCTAAGTCGAAGCCGACAGGCGCAGACGATGCCCAAGCGGTAAAGATTCCGCTGCCGGCCATACGGGCCGATATGAGACCGAGGAGTGATGTGTCCGCCATCTGACGGAATAGGTGGTTGAACCGGGGTAGGGAGACCGAGCCGGGACAGTACGGGGAGTCCACGGACGACCCGACAGCGATGCAGAACCAGACTTGCGAGAAAATCATATCGGCGTCAAGAGTATGGCCGCCCGTACCGTAAACCGACACAGGTGGGTGAGGAGAGAATCCTAAGGCGCTCGAGTGAATCACAGCTAAGGAACTAGGCAAATTGACCCCGTAACTTCGGGAGAAGGGGACCCACAGCGATGTGGGCGCAGAGAAATGGCCCAGGCGACTGTTTACCAAAAACACATGGCTATGCGAAATCGTTAAGATGACGAATATGGCCTGACACCTGCCCGGTGCCGG
>SFJB01000055.1 GCA_004555145.1 Bacteroidales bacterium
GTTGCTCACCGGAGCGAGCGGATTGCTGGGACACAATGTGCTCAGAACCCTGCTCGAGCGTGGGTGCAAGGTGCGGGCGGTGGTAAGGAAGAGCGCTGCTATCCGAAGCGAAGCCATTCCGGAAGGCACTGAAGTCTCGCTTGAAACAATCTTAGGCGATATATTGGATTTCAATAACTTGGAGCAATGGTGTCAGGGCTGCGATGCAGTCATCAATTGTGCCGGTACGACCGATATGTCCCTACTTCGTCTGGAGGATTATTTGCCGGTCAACTGCAGTCTGCCTGAGGCAATATGCGCAGTTATGGAGCGCAATCCCGCTTTGCGCACCCTGGTGAGCGTAAGCAGCGCCAATACGGTAGGCAACGGAAGTCCACAATCCCCTGCCGATGAAAGCGCACCATTTGCACCGCCATACAGTGCAAGCCTCTACGCGCAGAGCAAGGCGGAGGCCGAAGCATGGCTGCGCCGCTGGGCTGGATCTCATACGGACAGAAGGGTGATAATAGTGAATCCGGGATTCATCATTGGCGCGTACGACTACAAACCGAGTTCCGGACAGCTGCTGCTCGCGGCTTACCGTAAGCCTCTTATGGCAGCGCCTCCGGGAGGAAAGAGTTTCGTGTATGCCTCTGACGCTGCGGTTGCAATTGTCAATGCCCTGAGCAGAGGGCGCAGCGGGGAAACTTATCTTCTCACAGGGAAGTGCTTGTCGCTCAAGGAGTTCTACAAGCTACAGGCGCAGCTGCTCCGCTACCGTCAACTGTACATAAGCCTCCCGCGCAGGCTTTGTGTCCTGGTGGGAGCCTTAGGCGATCTGCTTCGCAAACTGGGAGTACGCACTATGCTTTCCAGGGCAAACGTGGAGCTGATGTGCGAGCGTGAGCATTACGACAACTCCAAGGCCGTGCGTGAACTGGGACTTCCCCAGACTCCGCTGGAGGATGCCGTAATCGCCTTCTGGAACTCGTGGCTGTCCCGGAAATAATTCCTCCGATGCCCGTTAGCGATGCAACGCAAGGAGCCGTAAGTTCATCTTTAATCCGAAAAAACTTAGGTAGATAACAAAATAAAATTCTATATGAGAAACGCTTTTCTTAAGCTCGCGCTTGCAGGAATTTGTCTTGCCGCAGCCATTTCCTGCAACAAGGACTCAGCATTCATCAGTATTGACACCACAGACTACATCGTCGATTCCAGAGGCGGAGAACTCACCATCCCTGTCACCTCTACGGGCGTAAGTGACGTAATTATTGATATGGAATACTCCTCCCGCTGGGTTACTGACCCGAAAACCGGCGACAAAATCCCTGTGGAGCCGTGGATTCGCGTTTCCAGAATCATTGAGAAATACCCCCAGTCCAAGGCTCTGCCGACCAAGCACTCCGCGATTGTGCTTGACATAGCCCCTAACGAGGTGCAGGCTCAGCGTGAGGCTACGGTAGAGGTCAAATCCTTCAATGTCAGCAAAACCCTACGCATCATCCAGGCCAATCCGCTTAAGCGCTAGTCCCTGTAACTGTCATTGGATCTCGGGCTCAATCGCATCCCTCAGAGATGAGCCCTGGACGAAGTCTATGGAGCGAAGCCCCACGGCGCGTGCGCCGGCAGTATTGCGGGGCGAATCGTCCAGAAAGAGCAGTTCATCAGTGCCCAGACCGGTCTCCGAGATAGCCTTTAGGAAAATCTCGGGGCCCGGTTTGAGCATTTTCATAGAGCTGGAAATAAACAGTTTGTCAAAGAAATCATCCAGACCTATTCCAGCCTTGCTGAAGTCCTCTTTGCAAATCCTCATCATAATCGGATTGTTGTTGCTGAGCATGAAGATCCTGTATCCACGTTCCTTCAGCTCCCGGAGGTACTCCCCCGTCCTGAGGCTTGGACCGTCATAGAAACTTTTCATGCAGGCATCGATATCCTCCCTGCGCGTGCCCTCGTTGCACTGGGACAGTGCAAATTCGTAGAACTCATCCTCGCTCACCTTGCCGCTTTCCATATCGCCGTAAATGCCTTTCTGGTGGCAGGGGTCGAGATAATCCCTGATATTCCTGAATCCCAGCTTGAGGAACGAAGCCACGCAACGTTCGTAATCGAGGTCTATGAGCACTCCGCCCATATCGAAGATGATTCCTTTGATCATTGTTTATCCTTTATTCAACAGGTATCTGAATGACGGTCAGCCACTCCTGCGGGTCCTGGCGGTTCCAGGCTCCATCCACGTAGCTGGCCCTCGGTTGACCTGCAACTTTCAGGCCGCGCTGCTCAATGATTGAAAAGAGCTCCATATAGGACTCGTAAATCGTGTCGTAAGGGCCGTAATGCTTCATGCAAATGGCCTTCTGAACTGCAGGAAGTTCCTTGAATTTGATGATGTCAGAGTCCTTGCAGGCCTTCTCCACCTGCTCGCAGTACTCTATATCCACGTTGGTCGGACTATACTCTCCGTGCTCCACGGTAAAGCAGTAGCCCGGCTGGCTGCACACGCAGCCCAGTCTTGCCATTTCAGGGCCTATGACCTCGCAGCACATACGTCCTATGGCATTGTAATCAGGAATGATTTCCCTGTGGGAAGCGACGGTAATTGCCGCCAATGACTCGTAATAAACCTTTTCCATTGTCTTTTCTTTTGCCTGTGAGTCCAGAAGACTGCTCAGGATACTGATCCTGCGCTGCATCCTTGCCAGATCCTCCTGCGTCTGGAGGAGCTTCTCCCGAAGCGAGGCTTCGTCCGGGGTTCCGCCCTCTTCAAGGTAGCCCTTGATTTCCTCGAGGGTATATCCCAGCTCCTTGAGACGCTTGATGCTGCCCATAGTCTGCATCTGCGCTGCGGTGTAGTACCTGTATCCAGTCCACCTGTCAGTCTCCCCCGGCGCAAGAAGACCAATCTTCTCGTAATGGCGTAGGGTTCTGACGGTGACCTTGCACAGTCTTGAGAATTCACCGATTTTAAACTTCAGTTTTGTTTCCATTGTTCGCGCGAATGATATTATGGGCGCAAAGATATACACGAACCTAAGGTACGAGTCAAGACCTCAGGCGAAGAATTTTGGCAAATTCAGTCGATTTTTCTCACTTCCTCCACGCTCTCGATCTTCCTGATGGAAGTCAGAGCGTTGTTGAATTCCACCGCCGAGTGTACTGCGAAGTCTATGGTGCAATTGAAGATGTTGTCGTCGATTCTGATGGAAAGGTTACCCATCGACAGCCGGTGGTCCTCGACTATGCAGTCTATGATGTCACGGAGCAGGTGGTAGCGGTCCACGGCGGTAATGTGTATTTTCACCGGATAGAGCACGTTTGGAAGGGCTTTGAAGTCGTCGATAGCCACAATCTTGTGTCCGTGCTCGGAAGCGGCGCGGATAGCATCGGGGCAGTTGCGTATGTGCACGGAAATGTGGTCGCCGTCATCGAAGCCTATCAGCTCGCTGCTCTCCGGCAGAGGGTGGCAATGGGGACATAAGGTGTACTGGGAGTGCGGCTGGTTCTTCAGATAGTTCTTGATGTACTTCCTTGCCTTGTATGTGACCACTGAATTGAACCATTCCGCTTGTGGGTGCATATTCGGGTCGGTGCCTATTGTGACACTGTCGCCTCTGGAGAGCACTGTCTGAATGCTGCACAGGCGTCCATTGACGCGGGCATATTTGGCGTGGTCTCCAAATTCCTGCCCCAGCTCGTACGCGAAATCGAGGGCAGTCGCTCCCTTCGGCAGGGTGATCGGGAGGGCGTCGCTCGTGAACACCACCACGTCTTCGTTGAAGAGCGAGTCCCTGATTCCTAGCATCATACTTTCCGGATCCTCGGACAACTCCCTGAGCACTGCAGTCAGGCGCTTGAGCCACTGCTCCTTGCTCTCCAGCACGCAGCCGAAATACGATTGCTCCCTCATACTCCTGGAACTCACGTGGAATTCCTCTATCGAGCCGTGGGGGTTCAGGAGCCTGAAGTGCACCGAACGGTAGCCGTTGGCTTTGGGCTGGGTGATGTAGTTGACCAAAGTACCGCTCTGCTCGCGGTAGATTGATGCCAGCACCGAATAAATCTTCAGCGCCATATCCTTTTCGTCGCGCATCTTCCAGTCGGGATCGCTCATCTGCTGCGGGTCATACAGGGCGCGTATGTAATGCTTGAACGGCACGTGGTAGAAGTCGCAGCCCCGCTCGCGCATCTCCCTGTATATGGAAAACGGCTTGCGGTAGCGTATGTCCCAGCTCACTCCACCGCCGAACACGGGTTCCACCGCTTTCGCGGCCTCTTCCATAAAGGCTTCCACGGCATTCCTGGTCCTCTCCCTGTCCTCCTCGAGCGCCTGTTCTATGGAGTTGTACTCTTCCGGATTGAGGAACTGGAAGGCCAGGTTCTCGAGCTCTGACTTTACTTTGAACAGGCCCAGCCTGCCAGCCAGAGGGGCGAAGAAAAACTGGGTCTCGGAAGCGATTTTCCACTGCTTCTGCATACGCATGGACCCCAGGGTGCGCATATTGTTGAGACGGTCTGAGAGCTTGAGTATCAGCACTCTGACATCGTCGTGCACTGAGCTTAGTATGTGCTGGAAGTTGTCGACCTGTTCCTTGTTGGGCTTGGTCACGGCTCCCACCAGGAAGGCTACGTCGTCCCCGAACCTTTCCCTGATGTCCTCAATCGTGTATGGCGTATCCTCCACCACGTCGTGAAGCAGGGCTGCAGCCACTATGGCAGAGTCGTGCTGGCGCATTTCCTCAAGCACTATGAGCGCCACTGCAAGGGGATGCAGGATGTAGGGTGCGCCGCTCTTGCGTTTCTGGGGCCTGTGGGCCTCTTCCGCAAGTTCGCAGGCGTTGTGGACAAGAGCTATGTCCTTGTCTGAAAAGGAGTCAGGTAGGGCTTTGAAGAGCTTTTCCTTGGCTTGGAGAATCATTTCGTCGTAATTCATACACTTCCCGTTAACCGTGAACCCTCAAATTTAGTCAAACTTGCGGGAAATGCAAAGGAAATCAAGCGCTTTTCTTGCAACTCCCCACCTCGCATTAAGGAAAACAATAACCCCTTGGCGGAAGCAGGCTTTAGAAATGACGGAAGCCAAGATAATCCTTGTCCGTGCCTTCAAAGCGCAGCGTCTCTGCAGGACCTTCTATGCGTCCTATGACGAAGTGCTTGAGCTTCAGCCTCTTCTCCGCATCAGGGGAAACAGTGAAAAGCAATTCATAGTCTTCGCCTCCGCAAAGTGCCAGTTCAAGGGCATCCAATCCCTTTGCGCTGCAGTAGTCGTGTAGTGCGGAGGAAACAGGTATTTTTCGTGTATCTATCACGGCACCCCTTCCGGAGGCCTTGAGTATGTGCCTTAGGTCAGAGGCGATTCCGTCCGATATGTCCATCATTGCGTGTACTCCGGGGTCTGAGCAAAGCTCCATGCCTTCCGCCACCCGGGGTTCCGGACGTCTGTGCTTTTCCAGAAGGCAGGCGGGTCCGTCTTCCGATTCCAGGATAAGCCTCAATCCTGCCGCCGAGTCGCCCAGGAAACCGCTCACGCATATCAGGTCGCCTTCGCAGGCCGTGCTGCGCAGCTTGGCTTTGCCGGAAGGAACTTCACCCATCACTGCCACGTTAATGCATACCAGTTTCCTGCTGGCTGTAGTGTCGCCGCCCAGCAGGGCGCAGGAATATTTATCTGAAATGTCCCTGTAGCCGCGTATGAACTCATCCATCCATTCCGCGTCCACTTCAGGACTGAGCGCCAGCGACAGGAAGGAGGCCACCGGCCTCGCTCCCATGGCCGCCAAGTCGCTTATATTGACAGCTGCGGATTTCCATCCCAGATCATAAGGCGAGATGCCGGAAAGCAGAAAATGGCTCCCCTCCACGAGCATATCCGTGCTCACCAGAGTATCAATGCCGTCTTTCTGGGGAAGTATGGCACAGTCGTCCCCTATTCCCAAAACCCCTTCCGGCAGTCTTATGCCCTGCCGGATACGGTCGATCAAACCGAATTCTCCCAATTCCTTGAGTGTCATCCGCACTGTCTTTTGGAAATGAAACTAGCTTATGAAAAGCAACTCCCTGTACTTAGGAAGAGGCCAGGTATTGTTGTCCACAAGCTCCTCAAGCTTATCAATAGGCTTGCGCAGATCGAAGAGGGCCTCTGCTATTTCGTGGTAAGCCTTTGCCTTCTCGTACTCGTTCTCGATTGCGTTTGCCTTCTTGCGGGCTTCCTTCATTGCCGCAGTCTTCTCGCGTATGTCGTCCACATATACGGATATCTTGCCCAGCAGCTCAAGCTCCGTGGTGCAGCTCTCGGTGGAGCCGTAAACCTCCTTGCAGAGGGCGACTTCCTTGAGCAGCCTTGCCTTGTAATCGAGCACGGCAGGGATGATATGGTTGATAGCCATCCTGACGAGCACGCGGGACTCGATCTGCACCTTCTTGGTGTACATCTCCCACTTCACCTCATTGCGGGCTTCGAGTTCCTTCTCGGTATAGACTCCTGTCTTGGTGAACATCTCCACTGCATCCGGGGTGGTGAATTGCTTAATCATCTCAGGCACACTGGTTTCGGTGTCCAGACCGCGCTTCCTGGCTTCTTCCTTCCACTCTTCGGTGTATCCGTTACCGTCGAAGCATACCACGTCAATCACGGAAGCGATCACAGGTTTGAGCGCGTCCATAATGGCCACGTTGGTCTCCTTGCCCTTTGCGAGCTCCTTGTCAACCTCTGCCTTGAAAGCGATGAGCTGCTCCGCCACGGCTGAGTTCAGGGTGGTCATTGCACCGGCGCAGTTGGCTGAAGAACCGACGGCGCGGAACTCGAAGCGGTTGCCGGTGAAGGCGAAAGGTGAGGTGCGGTTGCGGTCGGTGTTGTCCACAAATAATTCAGGAATCTCCACGATGCCTACGCTCTTGCCCTTCTTGCCTGCAATCTCGATCGGAGTGTCGGACGGCACTTCGAGCAACTTGTGGAGCACGTCTGTCATTGTCTTGCCGAGGAAGGCGGACACGATTGCAGGAGGTGCCTCGTTTGCACCGAGACGGTGGGCGTTGGTGGCACTGGCGATGGATGCCTTGAGCAGAGCGTTATGCTTCTGCACGGCAGCAAGCACGTTCACGAAGAAGGTTACGAACTGGAGGTTGCCCTTGGCATCCTTGCCAGGTGCGAAGAGCTGCACTCCGGTATCGGTGCCCAGAGACCAGTTGTTGTGCTTTCCGGAACCGTTCACGCCGTCGAAAGGCTTTTCGTGGAACAGCACCACGAAGCCGTGTTTGCGAGCGATGCTGTTCATAAGGTTCATCACAATCTGGTTCTGATCGTTTGCAAGGTTGGTCTCACCGTATATAGGGGCAAGCTCGAACTGATTCGGAGCCACCTCGTTGTGTCTGGTCTTGAGAGGAATGCCGAGCTTGTGACCCTCGATTTCCAGCTCCCTCATGAAGGCTGCCACGCGGCTCGGAATCGCTCCGAAATAGTGGTCGTCAAGCTGCTGGTTCTTGGATGAATTGTGGCCCATAAGGGTACGGCCGGTAATCATAAGGTCAGGTCTGGCGGCATAGAGGGATTCGTCCACGAGGAAGTACTCCTGCTCCCATCCGAGGTATGAGTAAACCTTCTCCACTGCCGGGTCGAAGAGCTTGCACACCGGAACGGCGGCATCGGAAACGGCCTTGAGAGCCTTCTTGAGCGGGGTTTTGTAGTCGAGAGCTTCACCGGTGTATGCCACGAAGACCGTAGGGATGCAGAGCGTGTCGCCCTGTATGAATACCGGAGAGGTAGGGTCCCAGGCAGTGTAGCCGCGGGCTTCGAAGGTGGCTCTGATGCCTCCGTTCGGGAAGGAGGATGCATCCGGCTCCTGCTGTGCGAGGGACTTGCCATCGAAAGTCTCGATGACTCCGCCTTTGCCGTCGTAATCAATCAGCGAATCGTGTTTTTCTGCTGTGCCTTCGGTGAGAGGCTGGAACCAGTGGGTGATATGCGTAACTCCGTGTTCCATAGCCCATTGCTTCATTCCTCTGGCGACTCCGTCCGCTGTTTTCCGATCCAGGGCAACTCCCTTGTCAATGCAACTGAGGAGGGCATTCAGGGTTTCTGCGTCAAGATACTTGTGCATCTTGGGCCTGTCGAAGACCAGTTCTCCATAGTAGTCGGATGTCTTGCAGACCGGGCGCTCCACGTCCACTGCCTTTTTAATGAAGGATTCCTTCACCAATTCAAATCTGTCGGTACTCATAACTTATACATTAATAACTAACTGTTCCGAAATAACTTGGCTTTTACATAAAAATTGAGGCTGATCCCCTTGGACCAGCCTCATATTGTTTAATGAATGCCCGTAGCGCCTTGACGGCTGGAAAATCTAGTGCACGAGAACATTCAGGACCATCTGCTGGTTCTGCTGCTGCTCCTGCTGCTGATTTGAAACGGTATAATACATCACCTCAATATTAATTTCGGAGCGCAATTTAGTAAAAAAATCCAATATTGCTACATTTTTTCTCTTTTTTTTGCCTGCTTTGTCTTAATTTTGCATCATTATGGAACATTACGGATTCAAGAGAGTAGCCGCCGCAGTGCCGGTGGTGACTGTTGCGGATTGCCGCCGCAACGCTGAAAACATACTCAGGATGGCTTCTGAGGCAAAAGCCAAGGGCGCAGGAATAGTAGCATTCCCGGAAATGAGCGTATGCGGATACACTTGCGCCGACCTTTTTGGAGGCTCCAAACTCATCAGCGAAGCCGAGGAAGCGGTGCGCAGCATACTGGAACTCAGCGCAGGCCTTGATATCATTATGGTATTCGGTGCCCCGGTGCGCTACGCCGGCAGGCTCTTCAACTGCGCCCTCGTGTCCCGGGCCGGCAGGCTTCTCGGCATCGTGCCCAAGACCTACCTCGCCGGCAACGCGGAATTCTATGAGCCGCGCTGGTTTGAATCCGCGCGTGTGCTTCCGGACGGCGGAGTTGACTTGGACTACGCCGGACAGCGCTGCATCCTGGGTCAGAACCAGTTATTCCGTTGCGGGGAGCTGCTCTTCGGGGTGGAGTTGTGCCAGGATCTCTGGGCTCCGGTACCCCCTTCCAGCTTCGCAACGCTTGCGGGCGCCCAGCTCATAGTGAACCTGTCCGCGAGCAACGAAATACTCCTGAAAAACGAATACAGACGCAGCCTGGTGAACGCTACCGCGTCCAGATTGATATGCGCATACCTTTATTGTTCAGTTGGTTACGGGGAATCTACCCAGGATCTTGTGTGGCCGGGAGCGGCAATGGTCTCAGAGTATGGAAGCATACTCGCGGAGAACGAACGCTTCCGCAGGGAGGACAGCCTGATATGCGCGGATATTGACATAGATCGCATTGAGGTCCTTCGCACACGCGAGCATTCCTACAATTGCGAACTCCCCCGCCCTGCCTACGCAGTCGTGGATGCAGGCGCAACCGTGGATACCGACTTCGAAACAGCGCTGCTGCGCAAGGTGGAGCCACACCCGTTCGTGCCCCAGGGCAACGACGCTGCGCTGGACGCACGTTGCCGCGAAATCCTCACCGCCCAGGTAAGCGGACTCGAGACGCGTCTGGACCACATACACTGCCGCAAGGCGGTGATAGGCGTGTCCGGAGGCCTGGATTCCACGCTGGCGCTGCTGGTGACCGCTCTCGCCTTCGACAGGCTCGGAATCGAACGCAGCAATATAATTGGCGTCACGATGCCGGGATTCGGCACCACTGCCCGCACCCACGACAACTCCACTTCCCTTATGGAGCTTATGGGCATTACTTCCCGGGAGATTTCAATTGTTCCGGCGACCCGCCAGCATTTCAGCGACATAGGTCAGGATGAGTCCGTGCACGACCTCACCTACGAGAACTGCCAGGCTCGCGAACGTACTCAGATACTTATGGACCTCGCCGGCAAGGAAGGCGGCATAGTCATAGGTACCGGAGACCTCTCTGAGCTCGCACTTGGCTGGTGTACCTACAATGGTGACCACATGTCGATGTACGCTGTCAACGTGAGCGTACCGAAAACCCTTGTGCGCACTTTGGTGGTATGGGCGGCGAAACACCGTTTCCAGAATACCCCAGGTGCGGCCGAAGTCCTTCTGGACATAGCCGACACGCCTATCAGCCCGGAACTTATTCCTGCGGACGAGATGGGCAACATCAAACAGAAGACCGAGGACCTCGTGGGCCCTTATGAGCTGCACGACTTCTTCCTGTATAATTTCTTCAGATGCGGCTTTGCTCCCGAAAAAATCCTCTTCCTTGCCCGCAAAGCCTTTGCCGGGCTTTATGAGGATGCCGTGTTGAAGCATTGGCTGGAGGTCTTTCTCAAGCGCTTCTTCAGCCAGCAGTTCAAACGATCCTGCATTCCGGATGGCCCAAAGGTCGGCTCTGTGTCACTCTCCCCTCGAGGTGACTGGAGGATGCCAAGCGACATTGCCTGTCCGTGGACTCTGGACTGAGCTTATTAAAAGTAACACTTGTTGTATAACATCTGTTTTGAAATAATAAATACAATACGTACATTTGCATAGTAATAATATGTGATATGTACGATTTTTCAGATGTGACCCGTTCAATAAGGGAAATAGTGGCAAACGAAGAGAAGATGCTGCTTGAGCTGCCGCAGGATGTCTATACAACACATTTCAACATACAGGACAGGAACATAAAGATGCTCCTGGGACATATGGTGGATTCTGCCTGCAACAATCAGCAGCGGCTGGTAAGGCTGCAATACGCGCCCCGTTGCGGTTGGTCGGCCCCAGATGCCAAGGTGGGAATGTTGGCGTTTCCGGATTATACCCAGGACAATGATCTGTGGATTTTCCTCCAGGACTATCGCAACTATCCATGGGAGGAACTGGTAACATTGTGGAGATGCACCAATCTCCATATTGCCCACATTATCGATGCTCTGGACCAAAGCAGACTTGATAATTACTGGATTGATTATCAGGGCAATAAATGTACGCTAAAGGATATGGCTTGCGGCTACCTGGAACACCTGAAGCTGCACGTCGGCCAAATACACGAGCTTGTGGAACTCAGGTGACTGTATATGCATCGCGTTCTCACTTCTACTCCGCCTCCATTGGCTTAACTACTGGT